>JBAVIK010000221.1:0-4782 GCA_049686815.1 Acidimicrobiia bacterium
GTCTCTGGGAGACTGCCCAATCGGCGAAGGATCTGCTCGCGCGGCTCGAGGCGCTGCCCGGCTTCGGGGTCGGAAAGTCGAGGATTTTCGTTGGTTTGTTGGGCAAACGGCTCGGCGTGCGACCCGATGGGTGGGAGGAAAAGGCCGCTGATTGGCCGAGCATCGCTGACGTCGCCACCTTCGAGGACGTCATGACTCTCCGAGAGCAAAAACGCGCCATGAAGGCAGCTGCCAAGAAATCCTGAGTCTCTCCCGATTTCGTCAGGCGAGAAAAGGTTGAAGTCCGCTCAACAAATGGCCGATCTCTGCCGATACCAGTCTCACTAGGGAGGGGACCAGACCATTGGAAGGACAGATGCATCTTTCGGGCCAGCTTTCGGACTGGAGCATCCGTGACCTATTGCAGATCATGCAGGTCACGACCAAGACCGGTTCGCTCGACATAGATGGCGAGAGACGGGGGCGGATCCACTTCCGTGAGGGGATGGTCACCGGTGCCGAGCTGATCGGAGTCAAGGGCAGCTACATGGGCGCCGACCGGGGCGGCGTAGCGGACATCCTGTACGTGCTCTCGACCCTCGAAGATGGCTCCTTCTCCGTCGGTGGCGATGATGGGCCGGATGGTCCGGGATGGGGCGTCGAAGATGTTCTCGCTGACGTGGATGCCCTCAAGTCGCTCGAAGGCGAAGTCATCGACGCTGGCCTGTTCGAGGCATCGGGAGTTCGCTTCATCCAATCCATAGACGGTCCCATCACCATCGAACCGGATGACTGGGCGGTCTTGATGTCTCTGGTCCAACCATTCACCTTCAGCCATCTCGAATCTCGCATGGGTCGCGGCGGGGCGGTCCGAATCTTCCATACACTTCATCGTCTCGGAGTGGCAGAGGCGATCGTCGGCGACGAAGAGTCGGATTGGCTCGACCGGCTGGCAGAGGACATCTCACCCGAGGCGGGGGATCCGACCTGGTTGGAGCATGTCCCCGAAGACGAGGCTCTTCCTGAACCGGAACCAGAGCCCGAGCCAGAGCCCGAGCCAGAACCGGTTCCCGAGCCTGTGGCAGTCGTGCCCGTAGCCAAGACTCCCGTCGAGTCCCAACTTCGCGGAGTCTCTGCGCCTGCGTCGACGACACTCACGGATGGGGTGTACGACGAGATTCGACGTCTCCGCAGCAAGGTCGCCGACAAGTAGCGGGCTCCCCGTGGCAAGGCTGTCGGCGTTCCGTTGGGATTTGCTCGAAGCTACGACCACACCTCACGGTTAGCCTCATCGCCCCATGCCCGATCTGAGCCCCTGGCAGCCTGACCGCCCCCTGTTCATCGGTTTGGCCGGCGGGTCAGGCTCGGGGAAGACCACGATCGCCGAATCAGTGGTGGATCGTCTCGACGGAAGGGTGTCACTTCTCCAACACGATGCCTACTACCGACATCAGCCAGACCTCTCATACGAGGAACGGACCCGGGTCAACTATGACCATCCCTCCTCGTTGGAGTCGGAGTTGTTGGTGAAACACCTAGAGGAATTGCGCACCGGCGTAGCGATCGAGAAGCCTGTATATGACTTCGCCAACCATCTGAGATCTGATCAGACCGTTCGTGTCGAGCCGGGTCGGGTGGTCATCGTGGAAGGCATCCTCGTGTTGTCCGAGCCCGAGCTTCGCTCGGAGCTGGATCTCAAGATCTTTGTCGATACCGACGCCGACCTACGTCTCGCCAGACGTTTGGAACGCGATATCAGCGAGAGGGGTCGGACGGTGGGGTCGGTGATCGAGCAGTACTTCACGACGGTTCGCCCCATGCATCTCGAGTTCGTGGCTCCCTCGCGTCGCTATGCCGATCTGATAATCCCGGAGGGTTACAACCCCGCTGCTGTGGCCACGGTGGTTGAGCTGATCCGGTCGAGGCTCGGTTGAGCCTCGGGCACCTGACCTATCGGGTCGTAGAATCCAGGTCGTGAGCTCGCGAACCACGGTGGCAATCATCGGCGTCGGCGCAATGGGCGAAGCCCTTGCGGCGGGGCTCCTGTCTGCTGGCTGGGACTCGGCAGATGTCTCGTTGTGCGTTCGTCGCCCAGATCGCGGCAGGGAGCTCGCCGAGGCGCTCGGTTGCCCCGTCCATCAGAATCCGGCGGACGCGGTCGCTGGTCGCGATGTGGTGGTTGTCGCGGTCAAACCTCGAGATGTTGACGCAGTCATCAAAGCGCTGAGGGGTGTTGTCACCGACGATCAGACCGTTATCTCTCTGGCGGCCGGCGTCAAAACCACTACCTACGAGACTCAGCTGGGGTCAATTCCGGTGGTTCGGGCGATGCCCAACACCCCGGCCCTCGTCCGCGAAGGAGTCACCGGGATCGCGGCGGGTCAGCATGCCTCGACGATCAATCTCGATGCCGCCCAGGAGGTACTCGGTGCAGTGGGCGACGTTCGGGTGATGGACGAGCAGCTGCTCGACGCGGTGACCGCGGTATCCGGCACCGGCCCGGCATACGTGTTTCTCCTCGCAGAAGCGTTGACCGAGGCCGCCATGAGGGAGGGATTGCCACGTGACGTGGCGGAGAAGTTCGTGCATCAGACCATCCGCGGGGCCGGTCACCTGCTGACCGATACCTCCAAGCGGCCGGCCGAGCTCCGCTATGAGGTGACATCGCCTGGCGGAACAACCGCAGCCGCTGTTCATGTCTTGGAAGAGCGTGGCTTCAGGGCACTTGTCGAGGACGCGGTGCGCGCAGCCGCCGTCCGCGCTCGTGAGTTGGGCGAGGGAGACGCGGGCTGAGTCTCTTCTCGAAACTCACCGTTTCCATCGCCAACGCAACTCCGGTCGAGCGATTGGTCACCGGCACCCGTCCCGGCCGGGCCCTGGCCCATAGATTCGTCGCTGGTGACACCCTCGGCGAAGCGGTCAAGGCGGCCAAAGAATTGAACCGGGACGGATTCCTGGTGTCTCTCGACCTCCTCGGTGAAGAGGTCCACGATCGGAACTCGGCACTGAGTGCCACCGATGAGTACCTTCAGGGTCTCGAGAGCATCGCCGACGAGTCCCTGGATGCCAACATCTCGGTGAAGCCAACACAACTAGGTCTGGCCATTGACCCGGCGCTGGCGGCCGACGCCATCTCTCGTCTGGCTGCCAAAGCACTGGGCGTCGGCACGACCGTCACCATCGATATGGAGGATTCGCGATACACGGGCGCCACCGTGGACCTCTACGAGAAGGCCCAGAGGGAGCATGGCAATCTAGGAATAGCCATTCAGGCATACATGCGTCGCACCCATGCTGACCTGGAGCGCCTTGTAGGTATGGGAGGTCACGTGCGGCTTTGCAAGGGGGCATACGTAGAGCCTCCTGACCTGGCACTAGCGACGAAGTCGGACGTCAACGTGGCCTTTGCCGAGCATCTTCGGGTGCTGATGGCCTCCCCGACGGTCAGACCTGCGGTGGCAACTCACGACGGGTCATTGGTCGATCTGACACTGGAGCTGGCTCAGAACCGTTCCGAATACTTCGAGTTCCAAATGCTCTATGGGGTTCGCACAGAACTCCAGCGCGACCTCGTCGCTGCGGGGCACCCGCTACGGGTCTATCTCCCGTTTGGCTCTCAGTGGTATCCATACCTCACCCGTCGACTTGGCGAGCGCCCCGCAAATGCGTGGTTCTTCGCTCGTTCGGTGTTCGGAAGGTAGGGGCCGCCGTTCCTTGACTTCAACCAAGGTTGAAGTCGTATGTTCTTCGGATGACATTGTCCCAGACGGAATTCGATCGCCTTGGCGCACAACTCACCATCGACCTGACCACATATGGGAGGAAGTCGGGTCTTGCTCGACGTATTGAGATCTGGTGGTTCCGAGTCGATGATCGCTTTGTCATCACCGGGACACCGGGAAGGCGGGACTGGCTGGCAAACATCATTGATGACCCACGGGTGATCGTCCATGTCGATGGTCATGACATCGCAGCGACGGCAAGCGTGGTTGACGATGAGCAGTTTCGTCGTGAAGTGTTCACCCAGCCACATACGCGGTGGTACTCCACCCAGACTGAGCTCGAGCGGTTGGTGCGTACCGCCCCGATGGTCGAGATCCACTTCCCACAACCAACCTGACCAGGGACAGAATCACCATGGTCGGCAAGAGAGCCTCTGACCTCTACACTCGCCGGCCATGTCGATCACCGCTGAAAAGCAGGACGAAAAGCGACAGACTCCTCGCCCGACCGCCTCAAAGGTGTTGGAGGCCATCGGTGTCGTTTCGGCGCTGGGAACACTTGCTTTGGGCATCTTGGGCAGCATCCCAGCGCATCCCCCTCGTGAGGAATCCCGTGAAGTGTTTGGCAACATCCCCGTGCCCCTCGTGGTCGTTTTCTATGTCGGCCTCGCAGCGTTCATCTGGCTGACATTTCACCTCTTTGCCGGCCGAGCCGAGAGTTGGCAACAGGGAGCGGCCGATCGCCGCACCGGCCAATGGGGCCTGCGGGCTCGGCGCCTCAGTGAAGGTCTTCGGATGAGGACGTTGATGCGCGACCGAAGAGCGGGTGTGATGCATTCGTTGATCTACTACGGATTCATTGTCCTGTTTCTCGGTACCGTCACGCTCGAGATAGACCACTTGATGCCACCGAGCCTTCAGTTTCTCCACGGCCCGGTCTACCTCGGCTACTCCGCAATCCTCGATCTTGCGGGACTCGTCTTTCTCTCCGGGCTCGCCCTTGCCTTTGTCGGCCGATACGTGGTCCCGACCTGGAGGATTCGCTCCAAGACAAAACCCGAAGACGCGTTCATCCTCGGTG
>JBAVIK010000222.1:0-8215 GCA_049686815.1 Acidimicrobiia bacterium
CTCCCTTGAGGCTGCGAATGCTCACACGTGAGGCATCGCTAAACAGGACCAGGGCCAATGCGAGCTCGAGGAAAGTCAAAACGACCGGGTTTTCCAGGTCCATCGGGCCGATGACAAAGAGACCGAGGACGAGCCCAAAAACGGTTGCGATCAAAGTCTCGGTCAACCAGAACCTCTTCAGCGAGCCCGACAAGACAGTGATGACCAGGATTGCTCCGGCTGTGACCAGGATGAAAGACTCGGTCACCGAATCGACTTGAGGGTCGTCCCCCCGCGCCAGGAAACCCCGACTCGGTGATAGAAGCCACCGATGATTTCCAAGGGTTGGAGTAGGAAAAGCTCTTCTGTCGGGGAATCGAACAGCTGAATCTCTGCAGTCCCGGCCCACACGTCGGCAATCTCACCGTCGTAGCCACGCATGGTGACCAGTTCGTCCATGGACTGACTTCCGTCCGATTCGATCGCCGGCCATTGACGGTTGTGCAGCATGGGATGCCCGTTGACGAAGCCCGGCGAGGGGACCTTCTCGGTCAACGTCAACAGGGCTTCGGCGAGACGCCGATCGCCGGCCGCCAGGGTCATCCCGAAACGGCCCCCCGTCTCCAACTTTGGCCCGGCGCGCCCGACGGTTATCGGTCGGGTCATCCAAATGTCACCGAGCTTCTTGGGATACCCCTGGTGGTAACCCCTCACCAGGGCGAAGTCCTTGTCCACCCATATGTACGGGCACCGACTCCAGGTTTCGTCTTGCCATTCACATCTGATCACGACAAACGCTTCTTTGTATTGACTTCGAACCGGGTCGAGAGTCTCCTCGAGGGTGTCGCCGGCGCTCTGCCAGTCGGCCCAGATGAAGGCAACCGCCCCCGGATCGTCGGAGACCAGGCTCGCACCATCGGGAAGGAGATCGGCCACACGATCGGGATCCGCTCGATACTCGACCGTCAACATCTCACCCGAGTAGTGCCATGGGGGCTCGGGAATCAGAGAGGAGCGGCCCGAAGGTGTTTTGGGAAAGAGGAAGCCCGCCACCGGATGTTACCTATCTCCCGATTTCATAGTCATGATCGTAGATCGCCCGGCCTGGGCAGACACGGACACCGGGTATTACCTTGTCCCCAGTGACATCCATTCCACTGGAGCCCGACGAAGGTCAGCGTGCCGCGTTGACCGAGGAGGTCGTCTCCTTCCTTGCTGACTGGTATCGGCGGATACCGGAGATGGACGCCCACGGGCCCGACCCCACACCTCATCTACTCGAAACTCTCCGCAGACCACCCGGCGAGACCGGCCGTAACATCGCCTCGTTACTCGACGATGTCAGGGATGCTGGGTCGAGTGGGATATATCACCCATCTGGCGGCCACCTTTCATACATTCCCAACGCCGGCCTGTATAGCGCGGCGCTTGCGGAGCTCCTCGCGGCCGGGCTCAACCGGTACACCGGTGTCGTGACTGCGGCTCCCGGTTTTGTTGCGATCGAGCATGGTGTGATCGACTGGCTCACCTCTCTATTTGAGATGGGACCCGAATCCTCAGGGTTGCTTCTTTCCGGTGGCTCGATGGCCAACCTCACCGGCATCGTGACTGCTCGTGTAGAGATGCTTGGCGACCGCTTCGGCGAGGGCACGGTCTATGTCACTTCCCACACCCACCACTCGGCAGCCAAAGCAGCGCGTCTCGCCGGGATCAGGGACGATCAGATCATCCCGATCGCGGTCGACTCCGACCTGAGAATGGACATCGACGCTCTGCAGAAGGCGATTGCCGCTGATCGTGATACCGGACGAAAGCCATTTCTCGTTGTGGGATCGGCGGGGACCACCGACACCGGCACTATCGACCCTCTCGACGCCATCGCCGACGTCGCCGGCGAAGAAGGCATGTGGTTCCATGTGGATGGCGCGTACGGAGGCTTCTTTCAACTCACCGACCGAGGTCGACGTGCTTTACGTGGCATCCAGAGAGCCGACTCGATCGCTCTCGACCCGCACAAGGGGTTATCGATCCCCTTTGGCGTTGGCGCACTCCTGACCCACAGTGAAGACCACCTTCGTCGGGCCCACCAGGGACGAGGAGCCTATCTGCGCGACGAGGATTCATACCTCGGACTCAGGGACATCTCGTCGCTAGGCCCCGAGTTGAGCCGGCCATTTCGGGGGATGTCAGTGTGGCTGCCACTACAGCTGCACGGTGTGGGCCCATTCCGCGACGCTTTGGATCTGACGTTGGATCTCGCCATCCATGCATACGACCGTATCTCAGACCTGGACGGCATCCGGGCGCCTTGGCGCCCGGATCTATCGATCGTTGCATTTGGATTCGAAGATGATGAGCTTGGCCGGTCAGCGTGGGACGCGGTGAACGCAGACGGCATGGTCCACCTGTCACCGACCTCTATCGACCATCGATTCATCTTGCGTTTCGCCGTTCTCAACCGGCGAACAACAGTTGAGCACATCGATCACGCCATCGACATCATCGAAAAGACTCTGACTGGATAGACCTGGCTCTCAGACGGTGGCGACCTGAACCGGGAGGTGTTTTATCCCGGATATGAAATTCGACCGAAGCCGATCTGGCTCACCTACGGCGAACCCGCTTACTCTCTTCAAGAATTCTTCAAAAAATACCCGCACCTCGAGCCGTGCCAGTGAGGCGCCGAGGCAAACATGTCGTCCTGTTCCGAAGGTCACATGATTGTTGGGTTCTCGCCCCAGGTCGAAAACAAATGGATCAACGAAGGCATCTTCGTCGTAGTTGGCCGACGTGTACCAGATCACGACGCGGTCACCGGCAGAAATCGGGACTCCACGAAGCTCGGTGTCTTCGGTGGCCGTCCGTCGAAAATGCATCGTCACTGCGGACGCCCGGAGGATCTCCTCCGTCGCCAGCTCGGATAGTTCATCAGGTGCCCGCATCCACGCCGCCAGCTGCTCCGGATGGTTACCGAGGAAGACCAGGCCGTGACTGATTGTGTGTCTGGTGGTCTCGTTCCCGGCCACCATCATCAGAGTGAAGAAGTTTTTGAATTCGAGGTCGGTGAGTGGCTCACCGTCAGGCTCTGCGGCGAGCAATGTCGTGATGATGTCGTCATGTGGTTGACGGCGTCGCTCAATCGCGATCTCCTCCGCATAGCGAAACACTTCGAGAGCCGCCGGAGACCGGAAAGGAAGGAGTCGGTATTCTTCGGTGTCCACCTTGTCGATGATCACGGGGGTGTATTCGGGGTCGGCATTGGAAATCATCTGATCACCCCAGGCCACCATCTGGCCGGCGTCGGCCTCGGGGATGCCTAGCAAACGACACAGCATCCGGATTGGTAGCTCCCTGGCGATCTCGGTCACGAAATCGAATTCACTGTGGACCAGAACGGCGTCGAGGACGTGGCCAACCAACAAACGGAAGGCCGACTCGTACGTGGCGACCACCTTCGGGGTGAAACCCGGTTGCACCAGTCTTCGCAGCCGAGTGTGCTCCGGTGGATCCAATTCCATCATGGTCCGTCGTGCCTCCAGCTCGTCTGGTGCCATCGATTCGATGCGGATTCCCCGAGAAGCCGTGAATCTCTTGTAGTCACGACTCACTTCGATGACGTCGGCATGCTTGGTCACTGCCCAGAACCCGGTTCCATCAGATTCCTCGATCCACGAGATGGGTGATTCTCCCCGTAGTCGTCTGAAGGCCGCGTGGGGAAACCCCGTCAAATAGGTGTCGTGCGACGTGATATCCGCGTCGGGGTCGCCCAGGTCGGTATGAAGGACGTTTCTGGCCATTCTCGGCATGGAACTTAATCGCCCACGGAACGAGCGGCCCTCCCGTAACGTTTTCATGACGTGGTCCTCCCAGATGGAACCGGTCTTGAGCCAGAACGCCCAAACACGGGTCGCAAGACTCTGCTGGTTGTTGGCGGCACCGCTCTCGTGATTGCGGTAGTTGCGGTCGGTTCTGTCACCGGAGGGAGTCCGAGCTCATCCGAACCACCGGCCACCACTTCTACCATCAATCTGGCCACACCCCGAGTGACGATCGATCTCGATACCTGGCGGGTGTCTGACATCGCCACAGACGACGCCCCGAGTTGGGAACTGGCAGCCACCCTCGACGGCATCTGGCCGATTTCGCTCTTGGAGCATCGAGGCACCGTCTACCTCTTTGGCGCTTCGGGGGTCCCGGCGATCCCCGGCGGTCTCGCTGTCACACAAACATGGCAAACCGAGGACGGGACAACCTGGACAGAGCGCGGCGATGTGTTCCCCCCAGGCACCAGGATTCAAAGCGTGACATCCTCCGGAACCGAGCTGGTGGCAGTTGGCTCGACAATCGATCATCCGTTTGTCGTCCTGGTCTCCGAAAACGGGTTGACCTGGACAGACATCAGCCCACCAAATGCTGATCTGAACCCCGGTGACCAATTCCACTCAGTAGTGGCAAACCAAGAGCAAATCCTGGTGATGAGTCTGCCAGACATCTCAAACGGTGATGCCCTGACCACGGCCCTCGAACAGGACTACTCCGGACCGTATCTCAGTTGGGGGATCGAATCATACGGACCTGAGACCGGCAGCATCATTGTTCGCGGTCCCCTGGGCATACCGGTTGTGAGACTCGACCCATCTGACCTGGGACTCGACGCGGAGGATCTGAACTACACGGGCGACGGCCCCGAAGCGCCACCGACGCTCTGGTCCCGTGTTGACGGCGAGTGGTCAGCCCTAACCCCGAGCCAGTCGCTCTACATGTTGACCCAAACCCCTTCGGGCGAGCTGGCTGCGGTGGGGTCGGACGACACCCAGGGGGGCACCTCGATCTGGACTGTCGGGAAGGACATTGCGACTACGCCCCAGCACATGGCGGGATACATCTACTCAGACACCGTCAACTGGGGCGGTCGGATGGTGACACCCAATGATCAACTGGGGAACGACCTCAGGGCGAGTAGCGACCTCGAGACCTGGGAGCCTCTGGGTCTGGCCGAGTTACTCCCATATCAGCTTGGCTGGGGGTTCAGCCACGTTGCTGCTGGGGTCTCAGGTCTAGCAACGGTGGCGATGGGTTACCACGATGCTCGCCCTTCGGCCCAGCTTGAGGTGGCGAGTATCGAAGATGGCGAAGCGACTCTCACCTTTGACCCTCAGCGGGGGACACTCGACCTCCGCCTTGGTGATGAAGAAATAGCGAGTCTGACGACATGGGGGGACATAGTCCCGGAGAACGTCATTCCCGACCTGGAGAGTGAGACTTTGGTGTTTCTCCATCCGGAGACAAGCGACCAACTCGCCACGTTCAGTTTCGCCGAGCTGGCCGAGTTGGAGAATCGAGCGTTCCGGGTCGCAGAGGATCGCCAGAATCGATTTCAGACGTTCCTATTCACCGAAGACGGTGACAAGTGGCTGGTGCAGGATCTCAACGACGTGCTCGGCAACGACGGATGGCCGGTCAGTCTTCTGGTGTCGCGCGGCCAGGTGACCATCCTTTCTGTCGATGATGTGAGCCTGTTCTACCGTGCCGCCAACACTCCCGACCTCGATATCTGGGTCGGCGAACTTCCCTAGTAGCCGATTAGCGTCTCCATTGATGACCGAATTCAGGAGGATTCTTCTCGACGGCCGGCCGATGGCAGTGCGTCGTGAGGGCAATGTTCTCGTGTCCGAGAATGGCGATCGCATCTCCATCGACAACGCAACGCACCTGTCTCCTGTGGAGCCAACCAAGATCATTGCAACCCATCTCACCTATCGGAGTCGTGTCGATGAATTCATGACCAAGCTTCCACCGGCGCCAACCTATTTTCACAAGCCAACGTCATCACTCAACTCGCATCTCGGTGAGGTGATCCGACCGGGTCGTTGCAGATTCCTCAACTTCGAGGGTGAAATCGCAATCGTCATCGGGGAGAGGGCCTTCGATGTGAGCCAGGACGACGCCGGACAACACGTCGCCGGTTACACCATCGCCAACGATTTCGGTCTTCACGACTTTCGCGACACCGACGCAGGCTCGATGCTGCGGGTCAAGGGCTCGGACACGTTGTGCCCCCTTGGCCCCGGTCTGGTCACAGACTGGGACTTCCATGACAGGGACATCACGACAACTGTCAATGGTGAGGTCAAACAGGCGGGCAACACCCGTGAGATGGCGTGGGACATGCACTATCTGGTAGCCGATATTGCGAGGACGATCACACTTCTTCCGGGTGATGTGATTCTCAGCGGCACCCCTGCCGGCTCCCGACCCGTGGAGCCAGGTGACGTAGTTACAGTCGAAGTGGATGGTCTCGGATCATTGACCAACACGATTGTTGCCGGCGAGGTTCCAGTGAGGGACGATGTCGGTGCCCAGCCGAGCGAATCGGAGGAAGTTCTCTCGACTGCGTTTGGCGGTGACTGGGAGTTTCGAGGCATCAGGGCACCCGAGGGCCCGGGAGCCAAACACTACGAATCGGAGTTGGAAGAATGAGACCTATCGTCGGCGTGACCGCCTGGAGGAGAGAGCTGAACACGTTCCTCGGGCCGGAAATGCTTCAAACGATTTCGGCGTACTACACCAACGCCCTCATTGGGACCGGCATGACTCCGATGGTCATTCCCAACGCCCAGGATCCCGCTGAGGCCGGCCGAATCGTCGACCACATCCAGGGTCTGGTGCTTTCTGGTGGCGACGACGTCGACCCGTCTTCGTACAAAGCTCGCCCCGCCGGGTCGAAAGTATTCGACAAGACGGTGGACGACTTCGAGATTGCTCTGGTACAAGCGGCCCGCGCCCAAGGTAAGCCGGTCTTGGCGATATGTCGTGGCCTGCAAATCCTCAATGTGGCCCTCGGCGGGACAATCAATCAGGAGGTCCTTTCCGAGGGAACGGTTCACGACGTCATCAACGACCAGACCGATCCGGCGGAACTCAACGAGCGACGTCATGTCGTCCACCTGGCGGAGGATTCTCTGCTCGTGGGTCTCTACGGCGCCAGCGAGGCCAAAGTCAACACACTCCACCATCAGAGCATCGAGGACCTCGCGTCTGACATGACAGTCGAGGCGCGGAGCGAAGATGGTCTCATCGAAGCTGCGCGATGTGATGGACGATGGTGGGCTCTGGGTGTTCAGTGGCACCCGGAGCGGATGGACCAGGGGCATCACCAGCTATTTGGAGCTTTTCGCCAGGCGATAGAGGACGCCTAGAAGTACTCACCCCGTTTGGTCACATGGCTAGACCAGCACCCCACCGGGTCTGAGCGCCTCCCTGATCTGGTCAAGACGATCGGGAACAACGCTGTAATGAATCCACCGCCCCCGACGTTCACCCTCGACGAGCCCCGCCTCCCGAAGCACCTTGAGATGGTGTGAGACCGTTGGCTGTGACAGCCCCAGAGGTTCTTCGAGCTCGCAGCCACAGGCCGAACCCTTCGGGGCGGCCGCCAGCATCGACACGATCCTCAATCGCACAGGGTCGGCCAACGCGGCGAGAACTGGCGCCATTTCAGCAGCCTGACTGTCGTCGATGACACCCTCGAACAGTGGTGTGCAGCAATTCTCCATGGTCCTATTGTAGGCGCTTCGTATCGATATTTATCAATGCATCAACCGAGTAGGGCCTCGGTCGCTTGCCCCTCAGGGCAGTCCGCCAGGATGGGGCAGTATCTACACCAGGGCCCACCACGCTTTTCGAGTCGGCCATTCGACGACCAGGCTTGGCGCATGCCGTTGACCAACTCAGCGATGTCCCGGGCAACGGTCTCCACATCATTGCCCGAGGGAACTGCCCGGTAGCGTTCACCTGTTCTCACAGAAACTGCCTCCACGTAGGCCGGGATCTCCCCACGATCGAGAGCCCAGAGAAGCGCGTAGAACATCAATTGGTCCTGTGGTTCACCAAGCTCCCCTGTCTTCCAGTCGACGAGTCGATGGCCATTGATGTCCTCCCTGTACACCGCGTCGACCGTCCCAACCAGTCGGACGCCATCTTCGGTCTCGTGATCGACCTGGACCTCCGAACCCTCGAATCCGTCGCCCGGGAATTTGGTGAAGCGTTCATATAGACCGCGAACCTCCTCAATTACTCCCGCCAGGACCGACGGTTTCATCTCGAGTCCCGCCAGTTTGTTGTTGAGCGCAGACCCACCGATCTCCTCCCGGCAGGCCTGGACGAACTCATCCGACGAGATCGGTCCCGCGGTCAGGTGCCGGCTGAAAACGCGATGGGCAAGACTCCCCAGGAA
>JBAVIK010000223.1:0-6591 GCA_049686815.1 Acidimicrobiia bacterium
GGACAGGTCGCCCGCTTTGTCACGAGCGCGTCGCGCAATCTGACGGCAGTTGGCCGGGCTCTTGTCGACGACGTCAGCGATTTCTGCATAGTCGTAGTCAAAGACGTCACGGAGCAGCAAAACGGCCCGTTCCACAGGGTTGAGCCGTTCCAGCGCTACGAGCATTGCCATGGAAAGGGACTCTGCTTCTTCGACCACCTGGGCGGGATCCGGTGCGTACGAAGTGACGATTGGCTCGGGAAGCCAGGGGCCTACGTATTGCTCGCGCCGGACTTGCGCAGACTTGAGGCGATCAATGGCTAGACGGGTGGTGATTGTGGTGAGGTATGCCGCTGGGGAGTCCACCCTGGACGGGTCGACCCCATGCCATCGAAGGTACGCGTCCTGAACGACGTCCTCGGCCTCCATCACACTTCCCAACATCCCATAGGCGATCCCCGTGAGACGTGACCGGTTCTGTTCGAAGACTCGAGCGTCCATGCCACGGCTCATTCTGCTCCGTTCTCTGCGACCACGCTCGCCCAGCCCTCCGCCACGGATGGATACTTGGGAGCCCAGCCTGTTGCCGACCTGTAAGCCGAGTTGGAAACTCGGTGGGAGATGGTCAAGAGCCCACTTGCCTTTCCCGCGACCAGTTTCCCCACCCACGCCGGATACTTGCGTGGAGTCTTGGCACCAATCATTGAAGCGAGACCTTCGATGAAATCGATAGACCGCATTGGCGCGTCGTCGGCGATGTTGAAGGTGCCGTCGGGAGCTGTCATCGCTGCCACGAGGGCTGAACCCGCATCATGGGTGTGAAGGCTCGAAACGAAGTTCGCCCCGTTTCCGACCACAGGCATCTTGCGGTTCCTGACGCTTTGGATGTACTCCGCCGACGCCGAGCCCGGCCCGTAGAGCCGTCCCAGCCTGAGGACGACGCCGTTACCGCCTGAAGAGCGGAATCGATCGACATGTCGCTCAGCGGTGAGAGCGGAGTCGAGGACGTCCCAGACCGGGTCGATGGGGGAGTCCTCGGTGAGCCATTCGTCGTTGCCATCCGCATAGAAGAACGTGATCGACTGCTGAATGAACCGGCTGGCGCCAGCTGCAATCGCTGCGTCCACGAGGTTGGTGGTTGCCTCCGATCGCAGGCGATCGTTCATGTGCCAGCTCTCTCGTTTGGTCATTCTCGACTGTGGGGGGATCGTGGTGGCGTAGTGGACAACAGTGTCGATTCCTGACATCGCACCGGAGACCGCGTCAGCTTCGAAGAGGTTCACTTGGGCCGGTCTTGCACCGAGGCTATCGATCCAATCTCGATCTGACTCGGACCGCGAAACAGCAGTCACGTCATGCCCTTCCTCGATCAACATCGGCAATGCTTGTCGTCCGATAACTCCGGTGGCTCCGGTAAACAGGATCTTCATGAGTTGATGCCTTTCTTCGTGTAGTTCCAGATGCCGACGAGGGCGGCCGCCGGAATCGCGATGAATGTGATGAGAGCAGTTGCCTGTGACACGGCCGATCCGGTGGCAAACGCTCCGAAGTTGCCCGCGTGATACCCCAGATGAAGCGTCCCGAATATGACGTATCCGAGCATCACCGAGGCGACGCTTTTGGTGGATCGAGCGAGTGCGACCCCTATGGCTGCCACCCCCAGCCCGATCTGCGAGGCTCCGTAGTCACGCATCAAATGCTCGTTGTATGCGCCCAAGGTCGAGACCCATTCGGCACCAGCGATTGGAAAGTCGCTGAAGAAATGTTCCGGGAAGAGGAAAGCCCAAACCCCCATCGCAAGTGTGGCGACACCCGTTGCGAGGGCCAGGTCTCTGATCCAACGTGGTGGGCCGGCGGCGACCCGCTTGGTCGCAGACGTGGCTGTCAACTGTCTCATACGCGGTTGGCGAGAGTGGTGGTTGGCGTGTGACATCGGGTCCTCAACCTCGCCACGGTGCGGCTGGGTCGTGCCAAACGGTTCCCCCTGGGCGCAACGGGCGGTCAAGCGTCCACGCAGTTCCCAGACCGTCTTCCCGAGGGTGGGTTTGACGAAAGATCTCTCCCGCAAACTCGGACACGACGTCGCGGACGTCATATACGGAGTATCCGTGGTCTTTGATCAACTCTGAGATCGTGGTGCAAAGCACCGTCTCAGCCTGGAGTTGTTTTTCGATTTGAGTGTTCAACACCTCACCTCCTGCAGTGGGTCGCATTTCGTTGTGGCAAGTCGGGTGACTTCTTCTCAAACCCGGCCGACCCCTTCCAATCCATATGACGAGTCAGAGGTCCCAGATGTGACAACCGTGGGAGAGGGACGAGAAACCTGGTCGAGAACTCGTTTGCCAACCGGGTGAATGATCATTCATAGTGAACAAACGTTTCGCTAGTGAGGAGCCTGTTTTGTCCTGGAACACCTCAGATATCCCTGATCTCAGTGGCAAGGTTGCTGTCGTGACTGGCTCCAACGGCGGGCTGGGTCTCGAGACGGCAAAGGCGCTGGCCGGGGCTGGAGCACATGTTGTGGTGGCCGCCCGGGATCAGGGAAGGGCAAAGGCCGCTATCGACGAGATCATGGCAGAGCATCCCGATGCGTCTCTGGAAATCGTCGAGCTCGACCTCGCATCTCAGGGTTCGGTCAAGACGGCCGCCTCTTCGATGACAGCGGCACATCCCGAGGTCGATATTCTCGTCAATAACGCCGGGTTGATGGCCATACCGGAGCGGAAGACTGAAGACGGTTTCGAAATGCAGTTCGGGGTCAACCATCTTGGGCACTGGACGCTCACGGCGCTGTTGATGCCTTCCATTCTCCGAGCCGAGGCGGCCAGAGTTGTGACCGTTACTAGCACTGCACATCACCTCGGCAGGTCCGTCGACACCGAAAACCCACATCTCGAAGGGAGCTACAGCCCGTGGAAGAGTTACGGGCAGTCCAAGCTGGCCAATTTCCACTTCGCACTGGGTCTACAGAGGGAGTTTCAGCGGCACCACGCTCGAGCCCAAAGCCTGGTAGCGCATCCCGGGCTGTCCAACACCAACCTCCAAGCCAACACCGTCGCCCAGGGTGGCGCGGGTCGTACCGGAGAGTGGTCCCACCAGCTGGCAACGAAGATCGGAATGGATGCCGCCTCTGGTGCCCTGCCCCAGTTGAGGGCGGCAACCGACCCTAAAGCCAGGGGTGGCCAGATGTACGCCCCGCGGTTCATCAACAATGGTGTTCCAGTGAGACGACCAATCATTAGAAGGATCGGGATGGCTAGGGCAATCGACGACCTGTGGACGGTTTCGGAGATGGAGACTGGAGTCCAATTGGTCGTCGACACCCCGCCGACAGGATGACATTGCCGTAGATGCCGTGCCGCGAGAGAGAGTCGCTCCGTCTAGAAGTTGGAGACGGTCGTCAACTCCAGCTGAAAGGCAATCACGGTTGAGCAGGGAGTTCCCCCTGTGTGACAGTGAGGGTGACCATCAAACCCACTAGCGTGCGGCCATCCCGGAGGGGCTCGATGCCGGAGGTGGCTCTGCGGTGGGTGTGTCAAAGCTGACTTCGATGGGTGAGGCGATCGACCAATTCGTTCTCGATGGATCCGTCGTGGCTATCGAAGGTTTTACCCATCTCATCTGCTTCGCCGCCGGTCATGAGTTGATCCGTCAGAACAAGCGTGATCTCACGTTGTGCCGGATGACGCCTGACGTGATCGCTGATCAAATGGCCGCCGCCGGAGTGATCTCGGGCCTGGTGTTCTCGTGGTTGGGGAATCCCGGTGTTGGTTCGCTACATGCAGTCCGGCGTCGCGTCGAAGGCATCGATCCGCGTCCCCTTGCTCTGGAAGAATATTCACATTTCGGCATGGTCGCCCGCTACACCGCTGGTGCTTCAGGACTGCCGTTCTTCCCATTGCGCAGCTATGCGGGAAGTGACTTGCCGGCGGCCAATCCTCGAATCGTTCCGATCGTCTCCCCATACGACGGTGACGTCGTCTACGCCGTTCCGCCACTGAACCCCGACGTTGCGATCATCCATGTGCAGCGTGCGACCGTTGGTGGTGATGCCCAGGTGTGGGGTCTTCCAGGGTGTCAGAAAGAGGCAGCGTTTGCCTCGGAGAGCGTGATCGTCGTTTGTGAGGAGGTCGTTGACGAGTGGGTGGTCCGTTCCGATCCCAATCGGACGATCCTTCCTTCCGGAATTGTCGACGCCGTCGTCGAGGCACCAGGTGGTTGTCATCCTTCGTTCGTCCAGGGCTATTACGACCGTGACAACCACTTCTATCAGAACTGGGACGCCATCAGTCGCGATCCGGATCGGCTTACGGGCTGGCTACAGGAGTGGGTGTTCGACCTCGCTGATCACGGTGAGTACCGGGAGAAGCTGGGTCAGGAAATTTGGGATTCCCTGGCCCCCGGCGACGGCCCCTCCGGCGCGGTCAACTATGGGAGCTATGCGTGAATTGGACCCCTGCCGAGATGATGGTTGTGGCGGCGGCTCGCCACCTGGGAGGGCAGCGGAACTGTTTCGTCGGCATCGGGCTGCCCAACCTCGCCTGCAGTCTCGCAAAACGTTCGGTCGCTCCCGATCTGGAGCTCATCTACGAGTCAGGTGTGGTCGGAGCTGATCCCGCGCGTCTTGCCCTGTCGATAGGCGATCCCACCCTGGTCGTTGGGGCCCGCGCCATCGTGCCCATGTTCGATCTCTTCTCTCTGTATCTCCAGGGTGGGCGGATCGATGTGGCGTTTCTCGGAGCAGCCCAGATCGATCGACGTGGGTCTGTGAACACCACCGTCATCGGGAGCTATCAGGACCCGTCGATGCGACTTCCCGGGTCCGGTGGGGCATGCGAGATCGCTCTCAACGCTCAAAGAGTCTTTTTCATCGTCAAACAAAGCCCGAGGTCGTTCGTCGAGCGACTCGACTTTGTGACAAGTCCAGGTCATATCGACCCCCACCCGGGCCGGGGTGAAGGCCCATCTCTGGTGGTCACCCAGCTTGGCGTCTACGAGTTCGTCGACGGTGAGATGACGCTCGTCTCATTGCATCCCGGGGTCAGTGTCGAAGACGTGATCGGGGCCACCGAGTGGGACATGGCCATTGGTGAGATCACTGAGACACCCCTCCCAACTATCGAAGAGCTCCAGGATCTCCGCGCTCTCGATCCAACGGGTGTGTATTTGTCGTGAGTCACGTGCTCCATCGGGCGGCCGACCCGATCATTGCCGTGAGAGCCGAAGGTTGCTGGATCTATGACGCCGATCAAAACGCCTATTTAGACGCCGCCGGTGGGGCCGTGGTGGTCAGCCTCGGTCATGGCGACCCGGAGATTGCGGCCGTAGCCGCCGGGCAAACCACCACGCTCGACTACGCCCATCCATCGGTTTTCACGTCCGACGTACTCGAAGCCTATGCCAACGCACTCGCTCAGCTGGTGCCGATCGATGACGCCAGGGTTTTTCCCGTCAGTGGCGGTTCCGAAGCGATTGAGACAGCCCTCAAGTTGGCCAGGGCCTACCACCTCGCCCGGGGAGAGGATGGCCGCTCACTGATCATCAGCCGCAACCAGTCGTACCACGGCAACACGGTCGGTGCGCTCGACATCTCGGGCAGGGAACCACTTCGAGCGTCATATCTGCCGTGGTTGGGTCGGTCGGTCCAGGTGCCGGAGGTAAACGAATATCGGTGCCCGGCTCCGTCTCACCCCGAGGGATGCGCTCAGTGGCATGCCGATCAGCTGGAGCGAACGATCAGCGGTATTGGTGTCCATCAAGTGGCGGCATTTGTCGGTGAAGCGATTGGTGGGGCCACCCTCGGCGCCGCGGCCCCCCCATCCGAATATTGGAGAGCGATTTCAGAGGTCTGTCGACGTCATGGGGTGCTCCTGATCGTTGACGAGGTCATGACCGGTTTCGGACGAACCGGACGTTGGTTCGGGATCGAGCACTACGGAGTCCGCCCGGACATCATCGCGGCCGCCAAGGGCGCCTCCTCAGGATATTGGCCCCTTGGCCTTGCCATCTCTTCGGGTGAGGTCGCCGATACGGTCAGGCAGGGCGGGGGGTTCATTCACGGGTTCACCTTCTCGCACGCTCCAATTGGAGCAGCGGTCGGTCATGCCGTTCTGCAACGACTCATCGATGACGATCTCGTCAGTCGGGCCGCCAAAAGCGGGAAGCGATTACTGGAGAGTCTCCGTTCCTCGCTGACTGACATCCCGATGGTTGGCGACGTCAGAGGGGTCGGTATGTTGCTGGGAGTCGAACTGGTGTTGGATCGCACCACCAAGACGTCCTTCCCGGTTGGCGATCGCATTGCCGGACGTGTCGCCGCGGCCGCCCGCCAGGAAGGTCTCCTCGTCTATCCGTCTACCGGAGCCGCAGACGGGATCAATGGTGACGTGATCCTCTTGGGCCCTCCTTTCATCATCTCCGATGACGAGATGGACATCGCGGTAGAGAGGCTCGAGAAGGCGATTTCGAAGGTTGCCGGATGAAGACACCGGTCGTCTACTCGCCAGATCATCGGATGCACGCGGTCGACACCGGTACCTGGGTCGGTGTGCAGATCCCAACCGATGAGGTCGTCGAGAGAGTGGAGATCATTGTCGAGACGCTGGCGGATCT
>JBAVIK010000224.1:0-5946 GCA_049686815.1 Acidimicrobiia bacterium
CTGAAATGCTGTAGATATCTCTGGACTGTCGTTTCCATGTCGGCCGACTCGCCAAGTCGTGAGTATGCAAATCGTCGGACGCCATCGAGCATTCGAAAGCGACTCGATTCGTCCGTCTGCCGAAGTACGAGACTCCTATTGACCAGCTCGGCCATCGAAACGAGGGCATCGGAGACTGGCTCACCCTCCACGATGGTCTCGGCGGCTTCGAACGTCGTGCCACCGGCAAAGATGCTCAGTCGGCGAAACGCGGCCCTGTCGGCGGCGCTGAGCAGGTCGTAGCTCCATTTAAGGGCGGCCTCCAATGAACGATGACGTTCCGGTCCCCGCTGGGCTGTGAGGAGAGCCGACCCATCGTTCTCGAGCCGGCGAATCATCTCACCAACCGTGAGGATGTTTGCCCGAGCCGCTGCAATCTCTATAGCTAGCGGCAGGCCGTCCAACCGACCCACAAGTTGGACCACATCGGCGATATCAGCTGTGAATTGTGGGTCCACATCCGTTGCTCGCTCGACGAACATCCGGACTGCTGGCGAGTCAGGATCGCCGAAGTCAAGTGGTGAGAGCGCAAAACGCTGCTCACCAACCAGGTTCAAAGGGGCCTGACTGGTGACCAGCACTCTCATCTTCTCCGTCGATGAGACGAGCTCGTCGATCCCGGCGGCGGCGTCGAGTACCTGCTCGAAGTTGTCCAAAAGCAGTAGGCGCTCACTGGTCCGCAGCTTCTCCGCCACCGCAGACACCGAACCGACCTGACTGCCAACCTCGGCAGCGATGGTCGGCATCACCAGATCGGGGTCACTGATCGACGATATGTCGACAAGTGTCACACCGTCGGAGAACTTTGGGAGCAAACGGGCAGCGACTGATACCGCAAGGCTGGTCTTTCCCACCCCACCGGGTCCGAGGAGTGTCACAAGTCGGTTGGCGTCGACCAGCCCCGCAAGTGTGTCGCCTTCCTGTTCACGACCGAGCAGCGGGGTGGTGCGACCCGGAAGGTTGTTGGTGTGACTGGTGGCGGTGCGAAGTGGTGGGAACTCCGCTAGTCCCCCAGGTACCACCAACTGATAGAGCTCATCCACTCCGTCTAGGCCCGCCAGCTGATGGCTTCCAAGAGGCACATAGTCGAATCGCCCGGCCGTGAGCGCGTGAGTGGTGGCCGATACCACTACTTGTCCGCCGTTCGCTGCGGATGAAAGACGGGCCGCGCGGTGAACCTCGAGACCCACATAGTCGTCGTCTTCAAACGTAGCTTCGCCTGTGTGAATGCCGATCCGGACCCGCACCGTGCCCGCTTCGGGCCAGTCGTAGTCAGCCAATCCAAGTTGCATCGTCTTCGCTGTCTCCACCGCGCCGCTCGGCGAGGGGAAAACTGCGAAATAGCCGTCACCTATCGTCTTCACTTCATTACCGCCACCGTCTGACGTGGCTCGTCTCAAGATGTCAAAGTGTGCACCGAGCACGTCCCGATAAGACTCACCGAGACGCTGTGCGAGTTGGGTCGACGCCTCGATATCGGTGAACAGGAACGTGATCGTCCCTGTGGGAAAAGGGGTAGCCATGTTGAGCAGCCGATTGTGGCACCACGGGCTCCGAGATCAACGCTCAGACCGTCGCGACGAGAACGGATCTGTCAGCACCGTGGGAATTCGCGGCCATCCAGTGCACGACACTTCGCGACTTGATAGGTTCGGAACCGCTCATGCGTCGTGAAAGGGGAATTATGCAAGTGTCGATGACCGTCAACGGACGGGAGGTGTCGGCGGAAGTCGAAAACCGAACGCTCCTGGTTCATTTCTTGCGGGAAGAGCTTCGTCTCACCGGCACCCACGTCGGCTGTGAGACAGGCTATTGCGGAGCATGCACGGTTCACGTCGATGGCAAACCAATCAAATCATGCACGATGTTCACGGTCCAGGCCGACGGTGCCGAGATCAAGACAATCGAAGGTCTCGCGACCAACGGCGAGCTTCATGCGGTCCAAGAGGGTTTCTGGGAACGTCACGGCCTCCAATGCGGGTTTTGCACGCCAGGGATGATCATGTCTGCGGCCGCGCTGCTAGAGGAGAACAACAACCCATCGGAAGATGAGATACGACACGGCATCGAGGGAAACCTCTGCCGGTGCACCGGGTATCACAACATCGTCCGTGCCGTCGAGTACGCGGGCGCAAAGATGCGGGGCGTAGAGCCACCCGCACCCGACTGGGAAGGGGCTGAGTAATGGCCGCCACGACCAGTGCGCTAGGCGGATCGGTCCGGCGGCGGGAAGATCCTGCCCTCATCCAAGGCAAAGGCCGCTACGTCGATGACGTCGTCCCTCACGGGACTGCATTTGCCGCATTTACCCGGAGCCCCTACGCCCACGCCAACATCAAGTCCATCGACACCAGCGCTGCCACGTCGGCCGAAGGCGTCGTCGCCGTCTACACCTACGAGGATGTTTCGCATCTAGGCAACCTTCTCGCCCAGGTCGTGGTGGCGAAGGGCCGGCCCCTGCTTGCACCGGGCAAGGTCAAGCACGTCGGCGAAGCCGTGGCGTTGGTGATTGCCGAAGACGCCTATCAGGCTCGTGATGCAGCAGACCTGATCGAGGTCGACTACGAGCCGTTGCCGCCGGTTATCGACATGAAGGACGCTGCCGCCGACACTGCATTGGTTCACGACGATCTCGAGACGAACGTAGTGGTTGTTTGGGAGGCCGGTCCCTGGGGTGACGCAGACGGCATTGCAGCAACGAAGCAAACGATTGCAGACGCGAAGGCGCGTGAAGACACCGTCTCTGTGAGCATCGAGGCGGTGAACCAACGTTTGATCCCGGTTGCTATTGAACCTCGGTCGGTTGTCGCCGAATGGGACGATGGGTACCAGAGGTTCCGGGTACATTCCTCCACCCAGGTACCCCACGCCCTGATGGGTGCCATCAAAACCACCTTCGGTCTCAACGCGAATCAGGTTCACGTGATCGCACCCGAAGTGGGCGGCGGCTTCGGTGCCAAATTGAACATCTACAACGACGAGATCCTGGCGTGCTTCGCCGCCAAATCGTTGGACAGACCGGTCAAGTGGACAGAGACCCGCCGCGAGGCGTCAGGCTCAACCATCCACGGGCGGGGTTGGGTGGCAACGGCCACCATCACTGGCACCAGAGATGGGCAGATTCTCGGTTATGAGCTCGACGCCATTGCCGACATGGGTGCGTACGAACAGAACTTCACTGCTGCCATTCCCTTCCTCGGATTGTTTGTCGGATCGGGTCAGTACACCTTCCCCACACACTGGAAAGCGACCTGCGTTTTCACCAACACCATGACGACCGACGCCTACCGCGGAGCGGGACGACCTGAGGCTGCCTACTACCTGGAGCGGGTCATTGACGCCTTCGCACGCGAGGTGGGGGTCGATCCAATCGAAGTCCGCAAGAAGAGCTTCTTCGACAAATTCGAAGAAGCTGTGGTCTCACCAATCGGATTCGCTCTCGACACCGGCGACTACGCCACCAACATCGACAAGCTGGTTGAAGTCTCCAACTACGAGGGTCTCAAAGCCGAAAGAGACGCCGCGCGGGCCGACGGTCGGTACGTCGGGATCGGGGTGAGCGCCTACTGCGAAGTCTGTGGTTTCGCCCCGACCGCCCTCTCCGAGTTGGGTTTCTCGTGGGCGACCTACGGTCTTCCGGCTGGCTTCTACGGGACCAGTCTCGTGAGAGTCAACCCTGACACTTCAGTCACTGTGGTGACCGGAACGGGCCCCAGCGGGCAGGGACACGAGACGACTTGGGCCCAGATCGTCTCCGACAGACTGGGAATCCCCGTCGATCAGATTCGGGTCATCCACGGCGATACCGAAGAATCACCAATGGGGATCGGCACCTTCGGAAGCCGCTCCCTCGCAGTCGATGGAACTGCGACCTATGACGCGGCCGATCGAGTTAGAGAGAAGGCGAAGAACATCGCCGCGCATCTCTTGGAGGCGGCCGTAGAAGACATCGAACTCGATTCCAACGGCGGGCACGTGGTTGGCTCCCCTGACAGCGCTGTGCCGTGGGAGGACATCGCTGCGGCGGCCTATCTCCCTCATCGTCTCGGTGAGAGTGAAATCGAAGGGGGACTCGAGTCACACGTGATTTTCGACCCACCAAACGCCACATGGCCTTTCGGGTCACATCTGGCAATGGTCGAGGTGGATGCAAACACCGGTGACGTCAAGATCCTCAAATACATCACCGTCGACGACTGCGGCAATGTCGTCAACCCGATGATCGTTGCCGGCCAGGTTCACGGGGGTGTCACCCAGGGCATTGGACAGGCGATGTTCGAGGAAGCTATCTACGACAGCGACGGAAACATGCTCACTGGTTCTCTGCTCGACTATCCGATCCCGACGGCAGCTGATTTGCCGTTTTTTGATCTGAACAGCACCGTGACACCGACGAACATCAACAGTATGGGCGTCAAAGGAATCGGGGAAGCCGGGACCATCGGCTCGGCTCAAACGATCGTCAACGCAGTTGTGGATGCGCTCGAACCGCTGGGAGTCAAACATGTGGACATGCCTCTGAGACCGAAACGGGTTTGGGCGGCAATTCAGGAAGCGAGGGGCTGAGATGTATCCGAGATCATTCGACTACGTGGCTCCGAGTTCACTGGATGAGGCCCTTGAAGCTCTGTCCGAGGAATCGAAAGTGCTCGCCGGAGGGATGAGTCTCATTCCTCTCATGAAGATGCGGCTCTTCTCCCCCGCGGTCGTCGTTGACATTGGCCGGATAGGCGGTCTGGACACGATCGAAGATGCGGGAGACCACATCACGATCGGTGCGCTCGTGCGTCACGCCGAAACCGCCTCCAACCCAGCAGTTGCAACGAACGCAGCCGCTCTGGCGACCGCAGCTTCGTTGACTGGCGACGTCCAGGTGCGCAACCGTGGCACGACCTGTGGCGCCCTCGCGCATGCTGACGTCGCTGCGGACCAGCCGGCAGGGGCGCTTGCGTGCGGTGCAGTGATGATTGCACGGTCCTCGACAGGCACTCGTGAAATTCCGGCGTCGGAGTTCTTCGTGGACTCACTCACCTCGGCGCTCAATCACGATGAGATCCTGACTTCGATCAAGATCCCGAAGGCTGGAGCCGGTGAGGGGTCCGCATATGACAAGCTCGGGCGTCGTGGTGGTCGCTCCGACTATGCGGTGGCAGGTTCGGCAGTTTGGGTCAAGAAATCGAATGGCTCGATCGAGGCTGCCCGGGTTGCGGTCACCGGAGTGGGCACCCGTCCACAGCTGGCCGCTGGCGTTGCCGAGGCATTGATAGGCACAGATGGCTCCGACGCCGCAGTCGACGCCGCAGCACAGAGAGCTGTCGAAGACGTGACTGTCCTCGAGGACCTCTATGGGTCTGAGGAGTACAAGAGTCATCTCGCCAAGGTCTACGTGGCTCGCGCCGTGAAACAGGCTCTTGCCAACATCTAGAGGCCAGTTTGTGGGTTGACTTTGCACTGCGGGTCAACCCACAGCCATCCTGGAGGTCGTAGATGACGGCTGAACTATGCGATCACTTTTTGAGTCTCGACGAAGTCATCCCACCGTCATCGAGGGTTTGTGATCGGTGCGTCGAGATGGGTGACACCTGGGTTCATCTCCGGTCTTGTCTCGGGTGTGGGATGGTTGGGTGTTGTGACAACTCGAAGAACCGTCATGCTCGGGCGCACTGGGAGGAGAATGGTCACCCGCTCATCCAATCGATCGAGCCCGGTGAAACCTGGCGATACTGCTTCGAAGATCGAAATCTGGTGAAGTGAGCGAACAACGACCGGTGATTCTCGCGGTCGACGACGAGCCAGAGGTGCTGAGAGCAGTCCAACGCGATCTGCGTTCTCGCTATGGGTCGGAGTATCGAATCGTCGGAGCCGGGAGCGGAGAGCAGGCGATCGAGACCCTGGATGAGTTGGCTC
>JBAVIK010000225.1:0-5728 GCA_049686815.1 Acidimicrobiia bacterium
ATTGGAGAGAAGCCGCATCGACGTACCAGGACGCGAGTATCTCCAAACCGTTGACGAGGAGCGACATCTCGATCCGGCGTCTGGCACGCTGTGCCTTTTCCTTCGACAGATCTGACGAAACGGAATCTTCAACCAACGGAGCCAACTCGCCGAGGATCATCGAGGCCAGCCGCTGACCATCGCCGGGGTGTGGAGTGACCTGCCCGGGGATGGAAAGCCAGAGCTCTCTAAATCTGGCGACCTCGGGGTGTGTCATCAGGGAGAGAGCAAGCCCGGGCCTTCCCCCGGAGACGATCGCCACACCTGCAGCAGCTTCGCTCCCCATGCCACGTTCGATGAGTGATGCCGTGATCTCCTCGTGAGGAACCCGTCCCATGTGAATCGTCCGACATCTGGAGGCGACCGTCGGAGGGAAGTCGTCTTCGGACCCGGCAACCAGAAGGAAGACAACGGAGGCTGTCGGTTCTTCCAATGTCTTCAGGAGAGCATTCGAAGCAGAGTCAGTCATCGAACCAGCATCGGGGAAGAGAAAGACAGTGCGGCTGGATTCGATTGGCGCCATCGAGGCTCTGGTCACCACCTCTCGTGCCTGATCCACGCCAAGGCTCGTTGCGCCTTCCGGTTCGAGGATGGTCAGGTCTGGATGTGTCCCGGACAGTGCGAGCCTTCGCGCCCTATCGTCGGTAGCGCCCCCGAGGAGACCGGCTGCAAATCTACTTGCGACGGTGCCTTTGCCGACTGACTCGGGACCGACCAGAAGGTATGCCTGACCCGGATTGAGCAGCTCATTTTCCATGAGCTCAATGACCTTCTCGTGACCAATGATCCCCTCGAAGAGCGTGGTCATGAGACGACCTTCATGATCTGATTGACGATCGTCTCGACGGGACTGGTCCCATCGAGGATGACGACCACAGGATCCGACCCTTCGAGCTCCTGGTAGGCCAGACGCACCTCCGTCTGGAATTTCACCCCTTCTCGACCGATCCGGTCTGGCCGCTCCTGACGGGCTAGAGCCGCCTGGGGGTCGATGTCGAGCACGAACACGTGGTCTGGCACGACCCCGTCGAGTCCGAGTTCGTTCAACTCGCGGATTCGCTGTGCCCCAAGACCTCTTCCCCGACCCTGATAGGCAATGGATGAGTAGTAAGTCCGATCACTGATAACCCACCTGCCTTCCTCCAATGCGGGCTTGACAACGGTGTTGACCAACTCGGCCCTCTGTGCTGCGAAGAGAAAGACTTCGGCCCATTTGTCGAGGCTCTCCGAGTCCAACAGCAGCCCCCGCACTGTCTCTCCAAGGACCGTGCCACCCGGCTCTCGAACCACGAGCACGGATTGCCCATCTCTTTCGAGCCGCCGCTTCAGCGCCTCAACGACAGTGCTCTTTCCACTGCCGTCGCCACCCTCGAGAGCTACGTACTTACTCACAAATCCCACGGTAACCAGTGTCGATGACGCATTCTCTGGATTGACATAGCACCCGGACATAGGGTCAACTCCATCAAAATGCCAAAGAGTCTCGTAATTGTTGAGTCGCCCACGAAGGCCCGAACCATCTCGGCTTTCTTGGGCTCGGACGCCACCGTCGAATCGTCGATGGGCCATATCAGGGACCTGCCGCGCTCGGCATCTGAGATACCAGCCAGCGCCAAGGGCGAGGATTGGGCGCGGCTAGGAGTCAACACAGAAGCAGACTTCGCGCCTCTCTACGTTGTGCCAAAGGAACGAAAAGCACAGGTGAAGAAACTCAAGGATCTACTCAAAGGGGTGGATGAGGTCTATCTCGCGACTGATGAGGATCGAGAAGGCGAAGCGATCGCCTGGCACCTCGTCCAGGTCCTCAAGCCGAAGGTCCCGGTGAAGCGAATGGTGTTCCACGAGATCACCAAACCCGCAATCGAAGAGGCGTTTGCCCGGCCACGGGATCTCGATGAGCGACTCGTCAAGGCACAGGAGGCACGTCGCATCCTCGATCGTCTCTACGGTTATGAGGTTTCGCCCGTGCTGTGGAAGAAGATCCAGCCAAAGCTGTCCGCAGGACGTGTCCAAAGTGTCGCGGTGCGCATTGTTGTAGAGCGTGAACGGGAGCGGATAGCGTTCAACGCCGCCTCCTATTGGTCAATCGAGGGAACCTTCGCCGACGCAGACAACCTCGAACAAACCTTCGGAGCATCTCTCCACTCGATTGATGACGTACGCGTCGCCTCGGGGAAGGATTTCAACAGTCAAGGCGAGCCGAAGAAGAACGTGGAGGTGCTCGACCAAGAGGGAGCGACGTCACTCACTGCGGATCTGGTCGACTCGCAATTCTCGGTTGAGAGTGTCGAGTCGAAACCGTACAAGCGAAGCCCCTATCCCCCGTTCCGGACTTCGACCTTGCAGCAAGAGGCCGGTCGCAAACTACGCTTCTCGTCTTCGAGGACGATGTCGGTCGCGCAACGCCTCTATGAGAACGGGCACATCACATACATGCGCACCGATTCGGTGGAACTATCCGACTCGGCGGTGGCCGCGGCACGGGGACAGATTTCCAAGCTGTACGGGGCGGAATATCTATCGGCCAAGCCGCGCAAGTACTCGGGCAAACAAGCAAAAGGCGCCCAGGAGGCACACGAGGCGATCCGGCCGTCCGGAGAATTCTTGACTCCCGAACAGATAGCCCAGAGCGTTGGTCCCGACGAAGCCGCCCTGTATGACCTCATCTGGAAACGCACCGTTGCTTCTCAAATGGCGGACGCCAAGGGAGTAACCGTCTCGGTCAGAATCGGAGCAATGTCGGGTGGGGCCCGCCACGTACTTTTTGCTGCTTCGGGACGTACCATCACTTTCCCTGGATTCCTCAGGGCCTACGTTCAGGGTGCCGACGATCCAGAGTCCGAATTGGACGATCGTGAGAAGATCCTCCCAGCGATGTCCAAGGGCGATGCCATCGCTGTCCAGCGATTGGAGCCGACAGGTCACGAGACGAGACCCCCGGCGCGCTACACGGAGGCTTCCCTGGTTCAAAAGCTCGAGGAGCTGGGTGTAGGGAGACCTTCTACCTACGCCTCGATCATGACCACGATCCAGGACCGAGGCTATGTGTTCAAGAAGGGATCGGCGCTGGTTCCGACCTTTACCGCATTCGGAGTCGTCGCCCTGCTGGAGAAACACTTCCCCAAGCTGATCGACTACGAATTCACCGCGGAGATGGAGTCCGACCTCGATCTGATCGCCTCCGGTGACGAAGAGTCGGTGCCATGGCTCACAGCCTTCTACTTCGGTGACGACGGACTCAAGACCAAAGTCGCTGAGCGTCTCGATGAAATAGACCCAAGGGCAATCGGATCCATTCCGATCGGACACGACGAAGACGGGACTGCCATCGTCGCCCGGATCGGACGATACGGGCCATATGTGGAACGAGGTGAAGAACGAGCGTCAATTCCCGACGACCTGGCGCCCGATGAAGTCTCGGTCGCCAAGGCAATTGAGCTGATCGAAACCCAAAATGCCGGTGACAAGATCTACGGGAGCGATCCCGGCACCGGGCTCACCGTCTACGGGAGAACCGGTCGATTTGGGCCATATATTCAGCTCGGCGAGCAGGAGGAGGGTTCGAAGGAGAAGCCGAAACGCGCCTCACTCCTCAAAGGAATGATTCTCGACGAGCTGGGACTCGAGGATGCGCTGAAGCTGCTGTCGTTGCCGAGAGTCGTCGGATCCGACGCCGACGGCACGGAGATCCTCGCCCTCAACGGACGCTATGGCCCCTACATACAGCGTGGCACCGACCGTCGCAGCCTCGAAACCGAAGAGTTGCTCTTCACGCTGACGGTCGAAGACGCGCTCAAACTCCTCGCGGAACCACCCAGGAGACGGGGACAGGCCTCACCTCAGTCCCTCAAAGATCTCGGCGAGGACCCGATCTCTAAAAAGAAGGTCACGGTGAGGTCGGGGCGATATGGGCCCTACGTCACGGATGGAGAGGTCAACGCCTCGCTCAGGAAAGGTGACAACCCCGAAACGATCACCATCGAAAGGGCAACAGACCTGCTGGCCGCACGACGTGATCGGCTCGCCAACAAGTAGTCAATCCTTGGGCTGGCTGCCGAGCCCGACCGACGGATAGCTACTTGACAAAGAAGTTGCCAAGCATGCCGAGACCGACGCCAATCACGGCACCTATCCAGATGCCGGTACCCAACTCACCCATGGCAGTACCGATCGCGGCGCCGATGCCAACGCCGAGCACCGATCCGATCGCAACCAGTTGCCCGCCCCTCTTACTCCCGCCATTCTCCTCGGCCACTTCGACCTCCTTTCGGCTGCGCGCCTATCACAAAACTGTTGCAGCCATCTCGGCGAGTGGTGAACGTACCGAACGCTCGAGAGTGATGTGGGCAAAAAGCGAGGAGCCTCTGAATTTCTCGATGAGCGCCGCTGCTCCCCCGAATGGCGAAATGTAGGGATTGTCAACCTGGGAGAGATCACCACAGAACACCACCTTGGAGTCCCGCGACATCCGAGTGAGAATCACTTTGAGGGTGGACAGCTCCAGGTTTTGGGCCTCGTCGATGATCACGAACTCGCCGGTGATCGACCTGCCCCGGAGGTAGGTGACCGCCGCCATCTCGAGTTCGCCGCGATCGACCAACTCCTCGATGGCACCCTTGGCTCCATCGACTCCGGCGTCGGAGAACAGTGCGTACAAGTTGTCGTGCACCGCCGCCATCCAAGGCGCGAGCTTCTCGTTGAGATCGCCCGGGAGATAGCCGACCTCCTGGCGCCCCACCGCCACGAGAGGTCGATATACCGACACTCTCCGATACCGGCCCTGCTCCAGAACCTGATCCAAGGCCGCGGCAAGCGACAAGAACGTCTTGCCGGTGCCGGCCATGCCCATCAGTGACACTGCAGGGATGTCCGGATCCAACAACTGGTGGAGGGCGACGGTCTGGCGGACGTTCTTTGGCTCGACGCCGAAGGCCCGCACATGGGTCGGCATCCTCTCGACGATGAGAGTTGGGGTGTCCTGAATGACACGGGCTAGTGCCGATTTCGAAGACCCACTCCGCAGAACGATGAACTCGTTGACAAAGACTCCCTCGACCCCTTCGAGCTCGATCTTGCCCTCGTCGTACAGCCTGTCGATGGTCCCCGGATCGGTCCGGTGCTCTATGAGGCCCGAGTGCAGTTGCTCCACGGGAGCCGTATCCGCTCGGTAATCCTGCACAGCCACTCCAAGCTGAGCAGGTTTGATGCGCAAGGCGGCGTCCTTGGTCACGAGGACCGCCTCTGATGCAGGATCCAGGTTCATACAGGTCGAGAGAATCCGGTGATCTGGCGTCGAAGGATCCAGAACTTTGGGAAGCGAGTCGGACGTGATTCCGTTCAGCTCGATACGCAATGTGCCCCCTCCGGGCAGCCCTACTGGATCACGCAGACCACCGCTACGGGACGCCCCGAGATCTTCGAGAAGACGAATGGCAGCTCGGGCATTGGCCCCGATCTCGTCCATCCGGGTCTTCTTGCGATCGAGCTCCTCGACCACGACCAGAGGCAAGACGACGTCGTGTTCATCAAATCTGATGAGCGAGGAAGGATCAGCGAGCAGAACACATGTATCGAGAACGAATGTGGACTCCACCTGATGGGCTCCTTTGAGTTGACGGCCAACGCTGCGGACAGCTTTCTCGCTTGCGACGCGAATTACAAGGATCGGATTTCGGAAACACAGAACACC
>JBAVIK010000226.1:0-1864 GCA_049686815.1 Acidimicrobiia bacterium
AGACTAGATGACACGCCGATGACGCTCCCCTTCGGTGATGGTGCTCAACTGCTAACGGAATTCGGGCCACCTGACTACGTGGCGGCTGTCGCCCGGGCTGTGGCTGCCTTCCTCTTCGACAAGGCGAACCGAACGACCGCCACGACCAGGTAGGAAGTGATTACTGCCACAACAACCGGCGACACGTTCTCCGGGCCGAGACTCATGGCGATTACCGCTATGAACGTCATGCTGACCGGAGCGCGAAGATAGGAGCCTGGGACGGCCGCCAGCATGCAGGAAACGGCCAGGGCATATGGAATGTCGGGGAAAATCAGATGGACGACAGTGCCGGCCGTACCACCGATGAAGATCAGCGGAAACACATTGCCACCCATAAAGCCGGCGCCGAGGCTCAGAGCCATGGCCACCATTTTCCCGATAAGCGCCGCGACGAGGAGACCGACTCCCATGGCGCCGGCCCCCTCGACCACCGTACCCAGCTGGGATTGGCCCGCGCCCAAGGTGAGAGGAAGGGCCACAGCGATCAGACCGACGCAACCGCCAAACAACAGACCCCGTAGATAGGGATTGGGTACAAGCCGGGATGCCCATCTGACGGCGAGGAGGACCCCCACGAATATCATCATGACGGCGGCGCTGAGTAGCCCGAGCAGCGCCGCCACGGCAATGTCCGATATCCCGAACTCATAGTCTGGAAGTCCGTATGAGCCGAGGAAGGTCCTACCCGCCACGGAGTAGAACAAGACAAAGCCTACGGTGGCGGCAATTAGTTGCGGGATGATCGCCGTCACGTACCTTGTGCGCGGCGTCGGACCCAGTTCGGAAACCATGAAGGCACCGAGAATCGGAGAAGTGAAGGCGGCCCCGAAACCGCCGGCGATGCCAGTCAACGTGTAGTCCTGGGCAGCATCGTCTTTGGGGAACCGGCGGTGGGCTATCCATGAGGCGAGCCCACCCCCCATGATCACCAGAGCGAATGACGGACCGAGGCTTGCTCCGACGAGAGCTGACACAGCGGCGACAGCCGTCCACTGCGTTGCCGTAGTGTGGTCGACCTCGCCCGCCTCGATTATCGCGACACCCCCAGGTACCCGATCCGGCACACCCCACATCGAGCGAAGAGAGGCAACCAGTAACCCGCCGCCGGCGATCAGAGGGATCCACCACCACTGTCCGGACCACCAGGCGGTCCCGGCGTCGCCGAATAGAGCGTCGATGGCCACTCCTGTGCCACCCAGATAGACGATTCCAAAGAAGGCTCCGGCCACGCCGAGAGCAACGGCGGTACCTAGGAGACGTCGATACCAGGGCTGATCGAAGGGCAGCACGGCGACACAGTAATCGGGTCGAGCCGACCCCCGTGGGGGCGGTCTCTCGTCTCGGACATGATCCCGAGACGATTGGATCAGTGGGCGTTAGTCGAGGGTGTGCGGCCCAATCCCATATTCGTGAGCCTGAATCTCACCAGATTCGATCGCTGCCTTGAAAACCATGTAGTCGTCCTCGTTCTGTTGGGCGTAAGCGAGGGCGAACTCGCCAATTGCCGTGTCGAACGTCTCGCTGTTTCCGAGATAGTCGGAGATGGTCCGAGCACTGGCCGACCTGGCATGGGCCCTGGCCAAAGCCCACCCGCACAGCTCCGCGTAACGACGGAGCTGGCTTGGTGTGGACTGCTCAACGTCCAACGAAGCCTTCATGTCCTTCAGCTGGCGGAAGTAGAACTGACGGCCAGATCGGCTCGCGTGGGCCCAACCGAGGAAGCTGTCACTTGCCGCCTGCATCAGCCTCTGACCCTCGACGACACGCTGACCGGCGTTCTCATATCGGCTGTCCGGCAGATGATCCTCGAGCACCGACCGTG
>JBAVIK010000227.1:0-13006 GCA_049686815.1 Acidimicrobiia bacterium
GTCCCGGCCATCGAAGAGGCGTTAGCCACGATCTGCTCGGTGTAGGTGTGGAAATCGGGACTCAGAGCCTCATGAAAGCACACCGCTTTTGCAGCGATTTGGGACTCGATCGGGCCTCCCTGGGCATTGGGAAACACTGCCTTGTTGATCACCGAGCCGTATTCCTCTGTCGAGAGGATCAGCCCCCCACGCGGACCGCGTAGGGCCTTGTGGGTTGTACCAGTGACAATGTCGGCAAATGGCACCGGCGACGGATGGGATCTACCGGCGACGAGACCGATGAAATGGGCTGCGTCGACCATGAAGACAGCCCCAACCTCCTCGGCAATCGATCTAAAAGCAGCAAAGTCGAGCGTGCGGGAATACGCCGAATAGCCGGCGAGCACGACCTTGGGTTTGTGCTCCAGAGCAAGACGGCGAACCTCGTCCATGTCGACTATCTCGGTGTCCGCATCCACTCCATATGCGACAAAGTTGTAATAGCGGCCTGAGAAGTTGACGGGGGATCCATGGGTCAAGTGCCCGCCTTGATCCAGCCGCATGCCAAGGACGGTGTCCCCTGGATCGAGAAGCGAGAAGTAGACACCCATGTTGGCTTGCGCCCCGGAATGGGCCTGGACATTGGCGAATTCTGCGCCGAATAGCTCCTTCGCCCGGTCGATTGCAAGCTGCTCCATCTCGTCGACCACCTGACAGCCCTCGTAATACCGCTTGCCGGGATAACCCTCGGCGTACTTGTTGGTGAAGATCGAGCCCGAGGCTGCCATCACTGCTGGAGAGGCGAAATTCTCTGACGCAATCAGATGGATATGGGTGTTCTGACGTTCGAGATCTTTACGGATCAGACCCGCAATCGCCGGATCCACCTGCTCGATCGTGTCCATTGAGATCATCCGGCGAGGGTAACCGCTACAGCTTTACCGGCCCGGCGCGCACCAAGGTCAGCTGGCCATGCGAGGCATCAACGACGGTCGAAGCCTCACCACCCGGAGAAAGTCCTGGAAGATAGGTCGCGACGTCGCCTCCAAACACGGCGGCAGCCTGAATATCGTCCAGAGTCTCCTTGCCGCCGCTCTCGTTGGCCGATGTGACCGCAAGCGGACCTGTCTTTGACAGGAGTCGAAGGGTCAAGGGATGGTCTGGCACCCGGATGCCGACCGTCCGACGCTGGGTATCACCTACCCAATTGGCCAGAATCACCCTGGGAACAACGACCAGGGTCAACGCCCCAGGCCAATGCATTTCGGCAAGGACCCTGGCATGGCCTTCGATCTCACCCAACATCTCGGCCTGATCGATACTCGAGGCAAGGACACCTACAGGTTTGTGTTCGGATCGTCCTTTGAGCTCAAAGAGGCGTGCCACCGCCGCTTCATTGAGTGGGTCGACTCCCAAACCGTAGACCGTGTCGGTGGGGAGACCGATGACAAGGCCCTCGCGTACAGCTGCCACCGCAGCGTCGATCATGGCTTGACGGCCACAACGTATCGATCACGTCCCGCCAGGTCCTGTCTGACCACCGCGGGGAGATTCGTGAAGGAACTGGTCGCGGAAACGGCTTGCGTCTCACCGATCTCGCACACGACCACACCCCCGGGTCGGAGCCACTCTGCGGCAGAGGCGCCGATCCGCTGAATGGCTTCGAGACCGGTCGGTCCTGACACCAACGCGATATGGGGTTCCCGCTGGACGTCGCGGGGCAGGGAGGGAACCTCCGCAACGGCCACATAGGGAGGATTGGCCACAATCAGGTCGACCTCGCCGAGCAGTGAAGCCGGCAAAGGGTCGAACAGGTCACCCTCGGTCAGATATATGTCGAGACCGGAGCGCTGCTTGTTGATGATCGCCACTTCGAGAGCATCGGGTGAGACCTCAGTGGCAAATACCGAGGCACCAGGGAAGGAATGCTTCAGGGCGAGTGCCAGGGCACCTGATCCGGTACACAGGTCGACGATGACTTCCGGGTTGCGGACCATGCGCGAGGCCATATCGAACAGACCTTCGGTCTCGGGTCGGGGCACCAGGACACGTTCATCGACCACCAACTCGATGGGGCCGAACATTGCAGTTCCCTCGATGTATTGCAGCGGCTCGCCCCCGACGCGACGACGGACGAGCTCATCGAGAGACTGCTCGGGCCCGGCTATCGCCTCGAGACGGCTCAACTCGTGGGGTGGCAACGACTCCATCAGCGACAAGTGTGACACTTTCTATGCCAAAACACACGAAACCCGAGTCTCAGGGAGTAGCTCCTTGCTAGCGAGGCTCCCGAGTCGTCAAAAGATGATCCCAACCAGTTCAGCATTCCGAACAGACGCCCAGAAACGGTCCGGATCCGGTCAGGGTTGTCAAGACAATCGTCATGAGCCATCCGCAAGGCGCCGTGCCTGCTCGTCGGAGGCGAGGGCATCGATGAATTCGTCGAGCGCTCCCTCGAGGACGGCGTCGAGACGACGGATGGTCAAGCCGATTCGATGGTCGGTGACCCGGTTGTCCTTGTAGTTGTAGGTGCGTATCTTCTCGGAGCGGCCACCACTGCCCACCTGACTACGACGTTCCCCGGCAAGCTCCGCCTGAGCGCGTTCCTGCTCGAGCTGGAGGAGACGGGCCCGCAGCACACGCCAAGCCTTTTCCTTGTTTTGCAGCTGGCTCTTCTCGTCCTGCATCGATACCACGATCCCGGTCGGCTCGTGGGTGAGCCGCACCGCTGAATCAGTGGTGTTCACCGACTGCCCGCCGGGCCCAGTAGATCGATACACATCCACACGGACGTCATTGGGGTCGATCTCGATGTCAACCGCCTCAGCCTCGGGGAGCACCGCGACCGTTGCGGTGGAAGTGTGAATCCGGCCCTGAGACTCGGTCTTGGGCACCCGCTGCACGCGATGGACCCCGCCCTCGTACTTGAGCTTCGAAAAGGCCCCCCGTCCCTTCACGGCAACGGTCACCTTGTCATAACCGCCAGCGTCGGCCGGTGAAGCGTCCATCGACTCGAGCTTGAAACCCTGCTGGTCCGCGTACTTTTCATACATCCGAAGCAAGTCACCCGCCCAAATCGACGCCTCGTCACCCCCCGCCGCCGATCGGATCTCCATGATCACATCTTTGGTGTCGTTGGGATCTTTCGGGACGAGGGCGAATCGGATGCGCTCCTCGAGCTGACCGATCTCTTTCTCCAGATCGGTCGCCATCAATGCCATGTCGGGGTCGTCGGCCATCCCGCGAGCTTCGCTTAGATCTGAGCTCGCATCCCGCCAGCGTCTGATGTCTCCAACAACATCCTTGAGATCGGAGTGGCGTTTGCCCAGCTCCGCCAACTGCGACGGGTCGGCGAGCACCTCGGGATCACCAAGCTGGCTCTCCACGTCGTCGAAGGCCGATTCGATCTCTCCGAGCCGATCCTCGAATGCCTTGTCCATTTCAGAGATCCTGGCTGAGAACAAGACGTCTGGCGGTCACGGCAGTTGCTGGGAGGTCACCGCGGGCGACGACCTCTTCGAAGCCATCCTCGTCGAGCGCGACCACGAGACTCGATATTGCTACTTCAATTTGCGTCTGATCGGGAACCGCCGTCGTCAGCTTTTGGAGCCAGATTCCCGGCATCGCCAGCCAATGGGCGAGACGACCGTCGGGTCGGGTCCCCGACCAACGAAGCAACTCATATGCCAACCCGGCGATTATTGGTATGCCGATCAAACGGGACACCACCAGAAACAGAAAACCCGGCACGCCGAAGAAGGAGAAGAAGATGATGGTGCCGAGGACCACGATGAGGAGAAAGCTGGTCCCACAACGCGGGTGTTCGGGTCGATAGCGCGCCACCGAATCGATACTCAATGGCTCGCCGGCCTCGTAGGCATGGATGGACATGTGCTCGGCCCCGTGATACTCGAAGACGCGTGCGATCTCCTTTGATCGACCGATGGCCCAGATGTAGCCGACGAAGAGCCCCAGGCGAATCATGCCCTCGATGACGTTGAACCAGATTCCTGAATCGCCAGCTACAAAACCGGCGGCAAAAGCTGGAATGAGGATGAAGATCCCGGCGAAAAATGCAAACGCAAGTGCCATGGTCCAGCCGATCTGAGCCCCGCTGAGCGGCTTCTCCTCTTCTTCGGTTGCCTGCTGGGCCGACCACGAGAGGGCCTTGAAACCGAGCGTCAGCGATTCGCCGAGTACGAAGATGCCACGGATGAACGGAACACGTGCCCAGCGATTGCGATCGCTGAGACGGGTCAGGTCGTCGCGGCGGGCGACAATCTCGCCGTCGGGCTGACGGACCGCCACCGACCAAGCGGTCGGAGCGCGCATCATCACACCTTCGAGTACAGCCTGGCCCCCGACCGTCCGGGCCGGGTCGATGCGGGTTTGCCTGGCGGTGGGGCCGCTGGCAGTTTCCTCGTCGAGAGGACTGCTCCTCCCGTCATCGCCGGGAACGGCTCCGTCACCGACTGGAGTCGGGCCCTCGCCGCTGGGAACGTCCCGTTCGCTGTCGGGCAATCCGTTGCTGCCCCTCTCGGGGACAGAATCAATCAGCGGCAGTGGCAGCCTCTGCCTCTTCACCCGTCGAATCGCCGGCCTTGGTGAATGTGCTCTTGCCATAGCGCTTCTGGAATCGTTCAACTCGACCCCCGGAGTCGACAAGCTTCTGCTTGCCCGTGAAGAACGGATGGCACTCGTTGCAAAGTTCGATCCGCATGTCACCGGGCTTGGTGCTGCGGGTCTCGAAAGTGTTCCCGCAAGAGCAGGTGACGTTTGTGGTTTCGTATGTCGGGTGAATTTCGGTCTTCACGCCTATCTCCCTGTCAAGAAATGGTGGTCAGCCGCTGCTCTTCGCCACTTCGGCGAGAAACTCGGCATTGGTCTTGGTCGTCTTCAGTCGGTCGATCAGCAGTTCGATGGCAGCCCCTGGATCGAGAGCCAGTAGAACTCTACGGAGCTTCCACACCTGCGTGAGTTCCGTCCGGTCGAACAGCAACTCTTCTTTCCTTGTTCCCGACATCTCGATGTTGACCGCGGGGTAGATCCGCTTGTCGGCGAGCTTGCGATCGAGGTGAAGCTCCATGTTCCCGGTTCCCTTGAACTCCTCATAGATGACCTCGTCCATTTTGGACCCTGTCTCCACGAGGGCAGTTCCGAGAATGGTCAGAGATCCACCCTCCTCGATGTTTCGGGCGGCACCGTAGAAGCGCTTCGGCGGGTAGAGGGCCTGGGAGTCGACACCACCTGAGAGGATTCGTCCCGAAGCAGGCGTCGCGAGGTTGTGTGCCCGTGCGAGACGGGTGATCGAGTCGAGCACGATCACCACGTCGGTTCCCATCTCAACGAGTCTCTTGGCCCGTTCGATTGCCAGCTCGGAGACCTGAGTGTGCTCCTCGGCAGGTCGATCGAAGGTTGAGTAGATCACCTCCCCTTTGACCGTACGCTGCATGTCGGTGACTTCCTCGGGGCGTTCGTCGACTAGAACGACCATGAGATAGCACTCAGGGTTGTTCGCCGTGATGGACTGGGCAACTTCCTGCAGGACGGTGGTCTTGCCGGCCTTGGGTGGCGAGACGATCAGTCCACGCTGACCTTTCCCAATGGGTGAAATCAAATCGACGATACGGGTGAGGATGTTGTTCGGCGCACCTTCGACTTCGAGACGGAGACGCTCGTCGGGGAAGAGAGGCGTGAGCTTCTCGAATTTTGGCCGCTCCATGGCCTCGTCTGGGTCCATGCCGTTGACTGCGCTTATCCGGACAACTGCCGGGAACTTCTCTTTCGACCGCGGCGGCCTAATCGGGCCGGAGACGATGTCACCCTTCCGCAGCCGAAACTTCCGCACCTGGTTCGCCGAGACGTAGACATCTTTCTCACCGGACTTGTATCCGGTGACGCGAAGGAACCCGTAGCCCTCAGGGAGGATGTCCAGAATGCCCTCCCGGACTTCGAGATCTCCTTCAGGGATCTGCTCTTCGTCACGACGCCGGTTGCGATTGCGGTTGCGGTTTCTTTGGCCGCCCTGACCGTCACGTTGGCCTGTGCCATCGCGATTGTCCCGCTGTTGATCGCCATCGCGGTCGTCTTGGGGTGCCAGCTCCTCGCTTTCAGGTTTCTCGGCGCGTGGAGTCGCCTTGGGGAGGTCGACGTCGGGCTCGACGGTGGCCTCGGGGGGAGCTTCTGGCATCTGGCCTGATTGCATGAGTGCGGTTATCAGCTTGGACTTTTGGAGACCGTCTGACTCGACACCCGCTGCATCGGCAATCTGCCGCAGCTCATCGATTGACTTGCTCTGGAGTTGAGCTCGTGTGGTCATTGGATCCTTCGTGAGTCGACCCTCTCGGGGTTCAAAACGGATCGGGAAACTTTGCAACAACACGGAATAAGGACACGCCTCAGACGGCGGTTGCGGGTGAATCGCTGCCGGTCCCTTGGCTGACAGCAGATGTCATCGTAGCCGATGGCTAATGGAGCGCAAAGCAGCTACGGGTTGACTATCGGATGAAAGGATCGAGCGCTGAAGGACTTGGATCGATGACATCGAAGTGCTCGGGCAGCTCATAGAGATTGGGGAAGCCTTCAGGAACCATTGGGCGGAACCCGACGGCCCTCTGCAGCGCCTCTGGAAACTTGGCCGGGTGAGCCGTTGAAACCACAAGTTGGGCGTGTTCGGATCGGGTGTTGCCTCCAGCACGCCAGGCGGTGGCCGTGTGGGTATCCATGAGGTAGCCGTGCGACTCGTAGACAGAGGAGATCGTCTCGATGATCTCCTCATCGTCGGACCATCCAGCTTGAAACTCGACGTCGGGCTCCCCACTGAAGCGCTCGAGATTGGATGGGACCCCGATGTCCATCGAAGGTGCCACGGTTTGACGTACCTCACCCGAGCCCTGGGTTCCGCCGGTGACGAGATCGTGGAGCCCGCGATTGGCGTTGTTAGCGATGGTGATCGTCTGGATCGGCACACCCATCTGCTTGGCCATCCAACAGGAATACACGTTGCCAAAATTGCCCGTCGGCACTACCACATCGAATCTGTCGGCGATCCGAGCTCCGGCGTGAATATAGAAGCCAATCTGGGCCGCGATCCTTGCGAAGTTGATCGAGTTGACCGCAAGTAGCTCGTGGGAGGCGAATGCGTCTTTCACCAGGGCCTGACAATCGTCGAAGGTTCCACGCACGGCTAGGGCCGTGACATTGTTATCGGTTACCGTCGTCATTTGCCGTCTCTGAAACTCGGAGACTTTCCCTTCGGGGAAGAGAATGACGATGCGCAGGTGCTCAGACCCTCGAACTGCCTCGATAGCGGCGGAACCGGTGTCACCACTGGTAGCGCCGAGGATTGTCCCATTCACGACGGAGCGATCGAGGAGTCGGCCGACTACTTGTAGCGCGTGATCCTTGAACGACAGCGTCGGGCCCCAGAAAAGTTCAAGAACCAGCCGGTCGGCAACGTCCACCACCGGAGCTATTTCCGGACTGGTAAAACGGGCTGCTGCGTCTGCGACGAGATCCTCAACGTCGGAGCCGCCGAACAGTTCGAGGGCACCCACCACTGCCTCCTGATAACTCCAAGAGGACCACTCGGGTGGCAATCGCGGAACCTCTCCCGGGATATACAGCCCGCCATCGGGCGCCAGCCCTCGGGTCAAGACCGCCTCGAAATCAACCGACTCCGCCGCCGAGCGCGTCGAGAGGTACCTCATAGACTCGAAGGTAGGAAAGAGTCGCTGATGCGGCCGCGAGATCGCGCCATGCGTGTCATTGTTGTTCTCCGAGGTTCTGCTCGATGATTTTCAGGTGGCGACGATCCTTGGGCCGGTCAGCTATCAGCTTGTAGGCGATGATGTGGTCCAACCCGACACACGGAATTCCATCTATCGGTTCCGCGGTGTCGATCATCTCATCGACGGACATATCTCCATACTTCCAGCCGCGACCGACTGTGACGCCGTCTCCGATCGAGACGATCTGGCCGCCATCCTCGAGCTTGTTGATGACACCAACCGACTTGGCCATGTCCCATGCAGCGCCACGAGTGATCACGTCCAGGTCGCCGACTTCATCGATCCAACCACGTACCAAAAGAGGTCCACTGCCAAACAGAGCCCAGTCACCTCTTGGTAGGTCCAACGCCAAGAGCTCCTCGAGGTAGCGGTGCATCGTTCGATTCTCCCATGATCCCAGCGAGCCCCCGGCCAACTCATTGGGAGGAGAGATGGCGGCCGGAGGCTGCTGGTGGGCTTTCCGTGCTCCCGACCGGAATCCATTTGGTGCCGGAAGTGCGAATTGCACCCTGTATACGGAGCTGACCTTCGAGCCGGATGTCTGATCTACGAACCTTTCTCAAGACACCCCGACTCACCCGTTCGAGAAGGGTTTGCGGGTGGGAGATGAGGAGATTCCCGACCTTCGCCTTCGCTAGCCTCGCTGATTCGACGTCGACCCGAAAGGTGGCACCCGGATATGAGGCTTCTCGACGCGCCTGTAGCGCAGAGCCTGTTGGCAAACATGACGTTTCGCTGTATCGGCCCTCCCCGGGGTGGCAGAACCGTTGCAGTGGCGGGCGATCCCAGCAACCGGGCAGTGTTCTATTTTGGGGCGGTGGCCGGCGGTGTCTGGAAGACCGAAGATGCCGGCACTACCTGGAACAACGTCAGTGACGGGTTCTTCAAGACGTCATCGGTGGGAGCCCTGGCGGTATCCGAATCCGATCCCAACGTGGTCTACGCGGGCATGGGTGAGAGCACAATTCGGCTGGACGTATCCCATGGCGACGGTGTCTACAGATCGGTAGACGGGGGCCAAACCTGGACACACTGCGGGCTGGGCGACACGAGGCACATCGGCGAGATTCGAATCCACCCAAAGAACCCCGATCATCTTTTTGTGGCCGCCCTGGGTCACGCCTTCGGCACCAACGATGAACGTGGGGTGTTCCGGTCCACTGACGGTGGCAAGAGTTGGGACCGCGTCTTGTACAAGAGCAACAGGGCCGGAGCTGTCGACATCACTTTCGATCCGCGTCACCCCGAGATCTTGTACGCGACGATCTGGGAGACCCACAGAAACTTCTGGGAACTGAGCAGCGGTGGGCCAGACAGCGGAATATGGAAGTCAAGCGATGCGGGCGAAACATGGACCGAGATCACCCGAAACGAAGGGCTGCCACAGTCTGGGGTTCTCGGGAAGGTGGGAGTCACCGCGTCCCCCGTGAAAGCGGGACGGGTGTGGGCTCTGATCGAGGCGTCGGAGAGCCCCGGGCTCTACAGGTCCGATGACTTCGGGGAAACCTGGCTTCTGGTCAACGACGAAACCAAGCTCCGATACCGCCCGTGGTACTACATGCATGTTTTTGCCGACACCCAGGACGCTGAGACCGTCTATGTGAACAACCTCGGCATGTGGCGGTCGCACGATGCTGGAAAGACGTTCGAGCGAATCGGGACACCCCACGGCGACAACCACGATCTGTGGATCGACCCGCGAGACAACCAAAGAATGATCCAGGGCAACGATGGTGGAGCCAACGTCTCCTACAACGCCGGCGAGTCGTGGAGCACCATCTACAACCAATTGACCGCACAGTTCTACACGGTCACGACGGACAATCGGGAGCCGTATTACTACGTCTACGGGACCCAGCAGGACAACTCGAGCCTGGCGGTGCCCAGTGGTGCCCACGACGGCGCAATTGTCTGGGCTGACGCTTATGCGGCCGGCTCAGGGGAAAGCGGCTTCATGGCCGTCCACCCCGACGACCACAACATCGTCTTCGTCGGAGCCGTAGGCAGCTCGCCGGGTGGCGGTGGGTCACTACAGCGATATGACCATCGAAGCGGCCAGATTCACCTGGTCAATGTCTGGCCCGAATTGCACGGTGGGATTGGACCGGGAGACTTGGCATTTCGTTTCCCATGGACCTACCCGATTCTGTTCTCACCGCACGATTCTGGGACCTTGTACACCGCTGGGAATGTCGTTTTCCGGAGCTTCGATGAGGGACACAGCTGGGAGCAGATAAGCCCCGACTTGTCGAGGAACGACCCCGAGAAGCTCATGGCTTCAGGCGGCCCAATCACCAAGGACACGAGCGGTGCGGAGCACTACTGCACCGTGGCAACACTCCGGGAGTGCCCAGTCGAACAAGGGGTTCTGTGGGCGGGGTCCGACGACGGACTGGTTCACGTCACCCGTGACGGCGGCGAAGACTGGCAAGACGTCACTCCCCCAGATCTCCCTGAATGGAGCTTTGTCCGCACGGTCGAGCCGTCGCCCCACTCCGCCGGCACCGTCTACGTCGCCGCAACCCGATACAAACTGGACGACACCACGCCATATCTGTTCAAGACGGACGACTATGGGGAGACCTGGACGAACATCGTTGGGGAGGGCGACAAGGCCATCCCCCCGGACGATTTTGTTCGAGTCATCCGCACCGACCCGATGCACCCAGGTCTGCTCTACGTCGGGACCGAGACCGGGTTGTATGTCACCACAGACGACGGGGCAACCTGGGAACGATGGCACTCGAATCTGCCTGTGACTCCGGTGTATGACCTGACCGTCAAGGGAAGCGATCTGGTGATCGCCACCCACGGTCGGTCGTTTTGGATCATGGACGATCTGACGCCCTTGTATCAGTTGATGGAAGCCGGGCAGATGGATGGGCCGCGTCTTTTCAAGCCCCGCCAGGCGTATCGGATCCTGCCTGACTTGTTCGCCCCATGGATCACGAACGAGGGAAAGGACTACTGGGTGTCGCTGGGCAAGGCGGCCACCTTCGTCGCCAAAGCAGACGAGACCGGTCAGGTAGTCCGCACTTTCCTCGATGCCGGGCAAAGCGGGCCCTCCGGTGCGCTGATCTACTACACCCTCGGAACTGACTTCTCACACGACGAAGACCCGACGGTAACGTTGGAGTTCCTCGATGCCGAAGGTGAAGTAGTCAGATCGCTTCATCAAAAGCCTGAGGGGTACGACGGCTTCGATGAAGACGAGAAGGCTTTTGATGCTGGGCCCTGGATACTCATCAAGGCCGGCGTTTGCCGACTTGTCTGGGATCTGCGCCACGAGGGCTCAACCAGAGTGTTGGGGAACAAGTTGGCCGGGGAAGCCAATTTGGGGCCGTTGGTGGTGCCCGGCACATATCATGCACGCCTCACGGTGACTGACCCGTCCGGGTCTGCTGAGACGTTCACCGAGAGCTTCGAGGTGGTGAACGATCCCAGGGTGAATGTCTCTCAGGTCGATCTCGAGTCACAGTTGGCGGCACTCCTCGCCATTCGGGACAAAATCTCGCAAGCACATGAGACGGTAACCTCGATCCGGTCACTCACTGCCCAACTAGAAGCTTGGCGAAGCCGTTCGGACGCGACCGAAACCATCAAGACCGCAGCAGAGTCGCTTGCGGCGAACCTGGAAGAAATCGGTGCCGAGTTGATGGCTCCCGGGCAGCACAAGGACACCTTCGGATTGAACGAGCCATCCCGTCTCGGAGAGAAGCTTGCGTCGGTGATAAGTGTGATCGCCAGTGCCGACGCCAAACCAACAACACAAGCGCTTGTGGTCGCGGCGATGTACTCGGAGCAAATCGACGAACAGCTAGAACGATTTGGAGAGGTTCTCGAGAACGGCGTCGTCGATTTCAACACCAAGGTTCAGGAGGCAGGTCTACCCGCGATTGATCAGCGAGTTTGAGGGGCACCTCGAGGGTCTTCGACCCTCAGAGTGAGCCCCGGGGTCTGAAGTGAGCGTGGAGCCATGGGTCATAGTGCTGACCCTGATTGCCGTGGTTGTTTCGTTCATGATCTCGGCGTCGGCCGGTCTCGGGGGTTCGCTGATACTCGTCCCGACCCTGGCTTTGGTCCTGGGGACCAAAGAGGGAGTCGCCCTCGCCGCTTTGCTCCTTGCCCTGAACAACGTGGTCAAGGTGATCGCCTATCGCAGGACTCTCCCCTTTCGGAAGGCCCTGTTTGTGATCGTCCTGGTGGCAATCGGTGCCTTGATGGGCGCCCGGCTTCTGGTGGCTGCACCGGAGCAGTTGGTGACGATCGCGGTCATTGCCAGCTTCGGGTTGGCTCTTATCGCCGAGAGAGCGGATCTGTCTCGGTTGAGGAAGGTCGGCGGTCCGCTGCTGGCACTTGGCTCTGGTGCGACCTCGGGATTCTCGGGTACCTCGGGACCTCTCAAAGGCATGGCGATCCGACAACTCGACCTCGATCGAAGCCATTTCGTGGGCGCTGCCTCCCTGGTGTCGTTCGCCGGCGACGCCACCAAGACCGCTGTGTACGCCGGGGCCGACCTGCTCGGGAGCACAAGTGTGTTGATCGCGGTCCTAGCTGTCCCGCTGATGATTCTCGCCACATTCACAGGGCGCAACATCAACTACTCGATAGGCGAGACCGGATACACGGTGCTCTTCTGGGTGGTGATGAGCGGATACACCCTCCGTCTGATAGTCGGCTTGTACGTCTGAAAGGGACGGCATCGGAGATGACCCGCTCTGTCGGACCGTGTTCAATGCGGAACCATCTACCCTTCGGTGATCCCCGCCCCCGTAGCTCAGGGGATAGAGCACCGGCCTCCGGAGCCGGGTGCGCAGGTTCGAATCCTGCCGGGGGCACAAAGTGATTCCCCAACTACCTGTCCGGGGTCAACTCCGACCGGTTCGTTTAGTTACCAAAGCTGCTTGGACTACAGGTGCCATCGAAGGATCCCTGATCGGTCTCATCGGAAGGCTGGCCGTCGATGATCTTGTTGAAATCCCCTTGGGCGGTGACGCTGTCACCGGCGATACCAACGGCATCCGCTCCCACCCTTTGCCAAGAAGAAACCGTGCCCTCGGAATCGATTCTGTAACCGATGAAGTAGACGCCTGCACTGGTTTCCGAGACCAGGACCTGGACCATTGCGCCGTCGCTGTCTTGGCCCCGGCCCAAGGCACTGAAGACGATGTTGTCATCACCTGTCGCTTCGCTGCCAAAAAAGCAGACGAAGAAGTCCAGATCCACTGTCGCAGCAT
>JBAVIK010000228.1:0-4726 GCA_049686815.1 Acidimicrobiia bacterium
GCCGTGGGTGGTGTCATCGGGGCGACCCGGGCACGGCGAACCGCTTGATGAGCGTCGGCCGTGTTCTCGTCTTGCTTGGTGTCTACAACGTGGTGCAGAACACGCTCCTGTTGTCGGATCGATCGTATGTTGGCGGCAACGTGATCGTCACCGGTGTGCTGGTCGGCGAGGCGCGGAGGGATGGTTTGGGTGCAAAGGATCTGGGACTGGATCGGCCCGATCTCGGGAGAGGTTTGGCGGTGGGGACGTCCATCGCATGTATCGCCGCGTCGTCCGCGACGCTGTTGGTCTCACGACGGCTCGTCAGGCCACTGCTTGCCGATGATCGTCTGCGTGATATCTCCCGCAGAGAAATCAGGCACAAGGTTCTACTCCGATTCCCTCTGGGTACGGCGCTCTTCGAAGAGGTGGCATTCCGGGGTCTTCTACCGGCTCTATTGCGCAGACGTCACCCGGCATGGAGAGCCGAATTGCTGTCTGCCGGGGCGTTTGCGGCGTGGCACCTGATTCCAACGGCGAAGGCGATTGCAGCGAGCCCTTCGGGTCGTTCGCTCAGCCTGGGGAGTCAGTCAGCCATCGTCGTCGGGGGCTGCGCTGCTGCAGGAGTCGCCGGTTTGGGTCTGTCGTTTCTCCGCAATGCCGGTGGCAGTTTGGTCACACCCTGGCTGGCTCACCTGTCGGTCAACGCCGCGACCTTCTTGGTGGTTGCACGGCGAAAGCGGCCCCAGTCTCCATAGATATCGAGATCCACGACGGCGCCGAGCCACGTTCGCCAGCATGTCTGAACGTGAGCAGTCTCCTTGATGAATCGAAACTGAGTTCGGGTCTAGGGCAGATAGGAGAATCGGGCGTCAATAAAACGGTCGTCGAGATCGGCCGACGTTGAGCCGTGCTATCTGGCGGTAACTTTACCGTTTCCGGAGATGTCGGAGCTAACCACCGGTTCGCCCAGATACTCAACGTTCCCCGAGCCTGCCAGTTCGACCTGTAGCGAATCGGTGGCGTTGACAACGACTGAGCCGGAACCTCCGATGTCGACTGTGGCCTGATCTGCCGTCAGATTCTCACCGTCGAAGTTGCCCGATCCCTCAATCGAAACAGCCAGGTCCCCGGTCCGCCCCGAGAGCTCAATGGCCCCAGAGCCCGAAATGCTGCTCTCTACCCTGGCAACGTCGACTCCGGTGAAAGAGATCATCCCCGATCCGCTGATGTCTGCTGTCAACGCATCTCCTTCTATTCCGGAGCCACCTATGTCACCGCTTCCCCCTATCGAGACCCCTTCGAGGGTCGCCACGGTGACCGTGTACTTGATGTGGCTCGAAGTGCTGAAGCGACCGTCGGCGCTCAGCACCAGCGCACCGCCCTCCACCACCGAAGTCAGCACCGAGATGATGTTGTCGTCGGCCTCGATGACGAGTGATTCGGTGCCGGTTACTTCGACTGTCACCGTCCCTGATGTGTCCAGAACGATTTCGGTGAATCCGCTCACATCTCTGGTCTCTGAGACCAGATCGCCCGACCCCCGGATTCCGACGAGTCCCGTCGTACAGCCGACGAGCAAGAAGGTCATCAGAACCAGGGTCCAACAGCGTTTCATCAAGGCTTCTGCGCTCAATTGGGGCGACACTACCGAAATGACGGCATCTGAGAGCGCCATGGAACGACAGCCGCACCCTGAAAAAGCAGAGGAACGACCCCGATCGGTGGTTCCGTCGTCTTGGCATTCACAAATCCCCAGGTAACGTATCCCGGTGAGTCGGTCTGGGGGCGACAGGATGGATCGATGTCGTCATTCGCCGCAAGGCTCCACATGCCGGGTCAGGCCAAAATACCGCTGAGCGTTGAGATCGATATCTCCGGGGAGCGGATGTCGGTGAGCTCGGGAGACCAACACGTTGCCGATTGGCCGATCGAGGCCCTGGCCATCGACTCTCGGACCGACGGCTTTCACGTGATAGTCGATGCCGAAGAGATGGTCCTCAAAGTCACCGACGCGGAGGCCTTTGCCAAGGCAGTGGGCATCCCGGCACTGGCGTCGTCCACCAATGGCAACGGAACCAACCGAGATATAGGTCTGTTGAGCAAGTCCACGATCAGTCAGCGCCGGTTTGACGAACTGAGTTTGCGTCTCCAGGGCGTGAAGGAAGCGATCACGTCGGAGGAGGATGCACCCAACGTGGCGTTTTCGAAGTGGTTGAAGCTCCTCAAGGAGCTCAACCTCCGCCACGGTCAGGGATCGCTCAGCTCCCAACACTTCTACCAGCTGAACTCCGAGGCCTTGGAGCTCATCCCCGACCCCAAGCACTGACCGAATGGTCGACGTCTGAAGCCGTCGACCTTCAATTCAACCGGGATCGGCCGAAGGCCTGCCTGCTCGCGTAGCCTTTTCTGGTGCTCAACGTTCCCGAGGTTCGATACGCACATACCGGCGGGGGATCCATCGCCTATCAGGTCTTTGGTGAGGGGCCAACTGACATCGTCGTGACACCTGGATTCGTCTCACATCTCGACCTCCAGTGGACGATGCCTTCATACACCCGCTTCTTCGAAATGCTGTCATCTTTCGCCAGAGTGATCATTTTCGACAAACGGGGCACCGGATTGTCAGATCCGACCGACGACGCCGTCAGGTTCGATCAACGGGCCGAAGACATTGTCGCCGTCATGGATGCGGCTGACTCCGAGCGAGCGGTGCTGATGGGCGTCAGTGAGGGAGGGCCGCTCAGCATCCTGTTTGCAGCCCAAAACCCCGACCGTGTCCAATCGTTGGTTCTCTACGGGACGTTCTCGCGTGGATCTCTGCTCGGGGGAGACCTGATCGACGCGTTCGACGATGCCATCGAGAACTGGGGGAGTGGCAAAACGGCTTCGATCTTTTCGGCGTCGGAAGGGGGGTCGGCGGTCAGAACCAGACTGGCGGCCGTTTTCGAGCGGGCCTCGGCGAGCCCTGGGATGGCGCGAGCATTGGTCGATTCGGTTCGGACTGCTGACGTGACCGAGGTGCTACCCCTGCTCAGCATGCCGGTTTTGGTGTTGAACCGCAGAGACGACCCTTTTGCTCCTCATCAATGGGGTCAAGAGCTTGCTTCCCATATCCCAACCGCCAGGCTGACAGTCGTCGAAGGCTCCGATCACCTTCCCTGGTTTGGCGACCCTGGCGAGATCATCGATGCAATTGCCACCTTCATCGGTGAGAAACCTGTCCTCTGGGACACTTCACGACGGCTGATGACTGTGATGTTCACCGACATCGTGGATTCGACGCTCACCGCAGTCGACATGGGTGATAGCGAGTGGACCAGGTTGCTGGATCGGCATAACGGAATGATGCGTGAGTTGCTCGACGAATACTCCGGCGAGGAGGTGAAGACAACGGGTGATGGCTTTCTGATGGTGTTCAACTCGTCCGCAGGCGCGGTCGAGTGTGGCTACATGGCGTTGCACGAGATGCCACAAATCGGCCTGTCCCTGAGAGCTGGTGTGCACACCGGCGAAGTTGAGGTCCTCCCCGATGACGTTCTCGGTATCTCCGTCAATACCGCAGCCAGGATCACAGCGCTGGCCGATCGCGACGAGGTGTTGGTATCGAGATCGGCGCGCGATCTGGCCGTCGGCGCCCGTCTCGATTTCGAAGATCGAGGAGAGCACCAGCTCAAAGGCGTGCCCGGAATGTGGCAGCTCTACTCGGTTCGAGATCTGGACGACGAGATCGTGATCGACCTCCGTCAACCCAAGGAACTCCACGCCGGTGACCATGTCTCGGTGTTTCTCGCCAAGCGGGCACCCGCAGCGCTCCGGTCGCTTGCTGGCCTGACAACTCGGCGGCACTGATTCTCGGTCAATCGCTGGGTGCGATCGGAGCGGTCAGTCTCGAACGACCTTCGACAGGGTGGTGCCGAGCATCGAGACCCGTTCTGGGATGTGGCCGTTTGCCGGCATGTTGACTGTGAAGCCGTCGACGCCAAGCGCCAGGTCGGCGGCGAACTTTTCACCGATGGTGTCGGGATCGCCGTAGTGGACTCTCTCCATTGTTGCCGACCGTGTCTCTTCGTCCATCGCCGAGAGGTCGATGCCGCGTCGCGCCATGTATTCGACCATCTCCCGTTCTGCTTGTTCCATGGTGGGAGCGATGCAAGCTGTTTTGAGCCAGGAAACCACTATCTCTGAGCGATCGCGTCCTAGACGCTCACAATGCTCGTCGAGGACTTCCAGTTTGCGTGGTATCGCCGCCGCCGGAGCAATGAGATTCGACTCGTCGGCATATTGGGCGACCATGCGGAGGGTCTTCTTCTCACCGGCACCACCGATCATCACCGGAATGCGGTCCAACGGCTGGGGCTGGTTGATCACGTCATTCATCTGGTAGTGCTTTCCCCCGAGCGTCGGCCGCTCGTTACGAATCATCGGTATCAGAACTTGTAGTGCTTCCTCCAGCTTCTCGAAACGGTCGGTGAACGTGCCGAACTCGATACCAAAGGAGGCATGTTCCAACTCGTACCAGCCCGCACCCATGCCGAGCAAGGCCCGGCCACCGGAGACGATGTCGAGCGTCGTGATTGTCTTGCCGAGCACCGCGGGGTTCCGGTAGGTGTTTCCGGTGACCAGCGAGCCGAGCCGAACGCTGGTGGTTTCCCGAGCGAGTGCGGCGAGAAGTGCGTAGCACTCGAGCATGTAGTCGTCCGGGCTTCCGAGCCCGGGAAGCTGATAGAAGTGGTCCATTACCAGC
>JBAVIK010000229.1:0-17962 GCA_049686815.1 Acidimicrobiia bacterium
ATCGTTGCCGACCAGCGGATGCCGGGCGTGACGGGCGTCGAGGTGTTGGGGCGTTCGATCAACTACTTCCCGAATGCCAAGAAGACACTGCTGACGGCATACGCGGACACCGAAGCAGCCATCAGCGCGATCAATGATGTCGGTCTCGATCACTACATCATGAAGCCTTGGGACCCACCGGATCAGAAGCTTTATCCAATCCTCGATGATCTTCTCGATGATTGGCACGCTGGCTACCGGCCAACGTTCGAAGGCATCCGGGTGGTCGGTCAGGAGTGGTCCAGGGACGCGTTTGAGCTAAAGGCATTTCTGGCGATGAATCAGGTCCCCTATCGCTCTTTGACTGTCAACAAGGACGAGGGGGTGTCGCAGCTCATGGAGTCTGCCGGAGCCACGCTGTCGGATCTCCCGATGGTTCTGCTGCCCGACGAATCGCCCCTCCTCAAACCCTCCACTGACGAACTCGCAGCTCGGGTCGGGCTTCAAAGTCACGCCAGCGCCCCGGCCTACGACCTCGCCATCGTCGGTGCAGGTCCAGCGGGGCTCGCCGCCGCGGTCTACGGCTCATCTGAAGGTCTCAGCACTGTCTTGATCGAGGCAGCGGCGCCCGGAGGGCAGGCTGCTCAATCCACCTTGATAGAGAACTACCTTGGTTTCCCGAAGGGAATCAGTGGCGCCGACCTCGCCCGTCGGGCGTATTCGCAGGCAACCCGGCTCGGAGCAGAGATCCTGGTCCCGGCGACTGTCGAGAAGGTAGAGCGCAAAGATCCATTCAAGATTGTCCACCTGGCAGACGGGTCGACAATCACTGCCAAGGCATTGGTCATAACCAGTGGTGTCGAATATCGCCGGCTGCCGGCCGAAGGGCTCGAAGAGCTCACCGGTGCCGGGGTCTACTACGGCACGTCGAATATCGAGGCGAGCTATCACCGCGACCAACCGATGTTCGTGGTCGGCGGAGGGAATTCAGCCGGACAGGCCGCGTTGTTTCTCACTCGGTTCACCCAATCTGTGACGATCATCATCCGGGGAGCCGATCTCTCAGCCACGATGTCGCAGTACCTCATCGACAACATCGAAACCAACGATTCCGTGTCCGTCATGCCGATGCACGGAATAGTCGAGGCCATAGGTGAGACCCACCTCACCTCGATCAAGGTAAGAGACCTCGACGTCGGCGAGACACGTGAACTCGAAGCCGGCGCCCTTTTCATCTTCATTGGTCAGCGGGCACACACTGACTGGCTCGGAGACTTGGTTCAACTCGATGAGCGGGGCTTTGTCATGTCCGGTAGTGACCTTCAGCCTTTGAAGGGTTGGAACGTCAATCGAGACCCACTGCCCCTTGAGACATCAGTGCCTGGCATCTTTGTCGCAGGAGATGTTCGCCATGGTTCTATCAGGCGCGTCGCTGGTGCGACGGGCGAAGGTTCGACCGCAATCCGATTCGTCCACCAGCACCTGGCTTCCCTGTGACGACAGCGGACAGCCTGCGGGCTCTCCCCTATTTCGCAGATCTCCACCCCGAATTGCTGGAGCGTGTCGCTGCAGGGTCGGAGAGCCTTCAACTCAGCCCCGGCCACGTCATCATCGAAGAAGGCACTGACAGCGAGGAGATGTATGTGGTCGTCACCGGTGAGCTCGTGGTGACCAAACGAGGGTCCACCGACAATGAAGTCACTCTGGCCCGGATCGGTCCTGGCGAGGTCGTCGGAGAGATAGCCATGCTCGACCAGGCTCCCCGGACCGCCACCGTGACCACCACGATCGCCTCCGACGTGATTCGAGTTCCCGCCCTGGCATTCTCCGAGCTCCTCTCCGACGCCAAAGTCGTCAGAAGAATGTTTCGGACAGTGACTTCGAGACTGCGGGGCATCGAGGACACGCTTCGGCATGAGGAACGGATGTCCGCGTTGGGCAAGATGGCTGCCCAACTCATGCATGAGCTCAACAATCCTGCTGCCGCGGTCGGTCGAAGCACCAGTGAGCTCGAGCGCATCTACTCGGAGCTGAACGAAGAGGCCGTCAGTCTCGCCGACGCAATCGGAAACGGCGTCCGATTCCTTAGCCCCCTGCCCCCAGGAGACATGAGCCCACTCGAGCTAGCGGACAAGGAGGACGAACTCGCGGGAGTGCTCGATGATCTCGAGGTCCCTGATGCGTGGGAACTTGCACCCGCCATGGTTGCGGCCGGATGGCAACCGAATCTGATCAGAGAGATTGCTGACGGCGTCGATCCCGAGCTCCGGCCCCACTTGGTTCGATGGATCGCTCTTCGGGCGACCGCCGGCCAGCTGATCGGGGAGATACGAGTGGCCGCCGGCCGGGTCTCGGAACTGGTGCGGATCGTCAAGGAGTATTCATACCTCGACCAGGCTCCGATTCAAGCCGTGTCGATTGCCGAAGGTATCAAAGACACACTCGTCCTCCTCAAACACAAATTGCGTGGCATCGAGGTAGTTACGGAATTCGCATCGGACCTGCCGGTGATCGAACTACCGGGGAGGGATCTCAACCAGGTCTGGACCAATCTCATCGACAACGCGGCCGACGTAATGGAAGAGGGTGACACCCTGCGAATCACCACCGCCGTGGCAGGAGACAAGGTGAGTGTCTCGGTATCGGATACTGGTGGGGGAATCGACGACGAAACCGCTGAGCGCATCTTTGACCCCTTCTTCACCACGAAGGAACCGGGCAAGGGAACTGGCTTGGGGCTGCATACTGTTCATACGATCATCACCCGAATCGGTGGAGACATCACTGTCGATAGCAGCAAAGAAGGGACGACTTTCACAGTCCTACTTCCGGTTGGCCTCGGTTTGGAATCCTGAAGCAATTTTCAGGGTCGTCTGAAGGCCGACGGCGATCTCGCCACCAACACATCGCACGGCACGTGACTTACCAGACCCTCGGCCACAGTCCCCAAGAGCACCATACGGGTGGCCGACGCTCCCCGACTGGCCACGACCACCAGGTCGGCATTGCGACGCCTGACCACCTCATCGATCGTCTCAGTGGGTGGGCCATCTGCGACCATCGTTCGCAATTGACCATTCCAGTCTTGGGCGAATTCTGCCATCCTGTCTTTGGCCGCCTCGAGTCTGGAACCCCGCGACGCATCGAGCTCTTCTTTGAACAGACCGGCGTTGGCAAGCATCGGGTCGAATCGAGACGGGAGCGAATAGAGGACCGTTATCTCCGCTTCAGGAAACAAGTCTCGGGATCGCTCCACTGCGACCCTCGAAGCGTCAGAGAAGTCAACCGCCGCGATGACCCTTCGATAGGGGACACGTGGTTGACGTCGAACAACCAGGGTGTCGGCAATTGCCATGCGCGCTACACGCCGCGCGACGGGGCCCGCGGTGAAGGCGTCGATCGTCGAAGACCCCACAACCACGAGGTCCGCCTTTTTGGATCGGGAAGCCAGCTCCCAGCTCGGGGAGCCTTTCACCACTTCGATGTTCACGTCGATCGTGGAGCGCTCCCGACACCACGACGCCAGCCTCTCCGCCTCAGCCTTCTGAAACTGCCGCATGATCGAGGCGAGTCCGGGGTCGATCATCGCCTCAGCAACGGGTTCGAGAACATGAACCAGGTTGAGCGGGGACTGTTGTTCTTCGGCGATGAGCCTGGCCCGTTCGGCAACTCGCCGGCCCGTGGCAGTCAGGTCAACGCCGGCTACAACTGCCTGCATAGTGCTGGTCCCAGAAGCACCTGGCGACTCTAACCCTCCCCCAGAGGGCCTGAGTCCGAGAACGGACTGGGAATTGTCACCACTTGTTCAAGCATCTCGAGATAGGGGTCACGCCCTACAACGACCGCTCCCATTGACTCGAGGTGAGGAGTTTGCCACTGAACATCAACGACCCCTCCCCGGGCTCGGCTCATCACAACCATCAGATGAACCATTGCCACCTTCGAGGCATCCCTCGCTCTGTGAAACATCGATTCACCCGCAAATAGCCCACCGAGACTGACCCCGTAGAGCCCTCCAACAAGCTCTGCGTCGATGTCCCAGACTTCGATGGAGTGCGCCCACCCCATCTCATGGAGATGGGTATACGTCGTGATGAATTCTGGGGTGATCCATCTCCCGTCTCGATCAGGCTCTGCGCATCCGGCAATGACGGCGCCGAAATCTCGGTCGATACTCACCCGATACCTGCGAACCGATTGCTTGAGCGAACGACTCACCCGCAGACCACTAGGAAAGATCACCGTCCTCTCCACCGGCGACCACCAACCGAGGTGGCCGTCGGCGAGATGCATCGGGAACATCCCTTTGCGGTAGGCCTGAAGCACCAGCCCTGGCGACATATCACCGCCTACCGCCACCACGTCACCATCGGCAGTCTTCGGATCGGGGAGATCGAAGAGAGACGGGACGGGTTCCACTGGCACAATGTCGATTGTGTCAGAAGCAGGAGACACGCGGGCGGTCATAGGCTGACACGATGCAAGCCCTCATCTGTGACGACTACAGGGGAATCGAAGCGCTTCGTGTCGGTGAACTTCCGGACCCCGAACCCGGACCCGGTTCACTGCTTGTCCGTGTGGAATCGGCCGCAGTCAACTTTGCCGACACTCTGATGGTGAACGGTCTCTACCAGACCAAACCGCCGACACCTTTTGCCCCCGGCTACGAGGTCGCCGGAACCGTGCTCGTTGCCAACCAAGCAAAGGGGTTTTCGCCCGGTGACAGAGTCTGTGGCTTTCAGTGGCATGGAGGAATCGCCGAGAAGATCGTTCTCGATAGCCGTCATACCGGTTTGCTACCCGACGACGTGACTTCAGACGCTGGATGCACGATCCCTGGGACCTACGGAACTTCCTATCACGCCTTGGTCGACAGGGCGCGTCTCGAACCGGACGAGACGCTCCTGGTCCTGGGTGCCGCAGGAGGGGTCGGGTTGGCCGCCGTACAGATCGGCAAAGCGCTTGGTTCCACCGTCGTGGCGGCAGTGTCTTCCGAGGAGAAGGCCGCCGCTGTGAGAGTCGCCGGCGCCGACCACGTGATCCGCTATGACCAGACTCCCCTCCGGGACGGCATCACGGAGGCGACCGACGGACGCGGGGTCGACGTCGTTTACGATCCTGTCGGTGGAGACTCGACAGAGTCGGCGCTCCGATCAACCAGGTGGGGAGGTCGTGTGCTGATCATCGGCTTTGCAGCCGGCGACATCCCCGCGATCCCGATGAACCTGCCGCTGATGAAGGGAAATGCACTAGTGGGTGTCTTTTGGGGTCGGTTCGCCGACGAAGAGCCCAACAAGAGTCGCGGCAATCTCGATCTCCTGATCGATTGGGTCGGTGCAGGTCGATTAGCGCCAACTATCCAACGGGGATATGCCTTGACTGAGGCTCGCGAGGCTATGTCGTGGGTTGCGGAACGGAATGCGGTTGGTCGGGTGGTCGTCAACCCGTGACCGACGTAGTAGTTATCGGTGGTGGGATCGCCGGAGTAGCTGCGGCGGCACATCTCGCCCGACACGCCAAAGTAACTCTCCTGGAAGCAGAATCGACTCTGGCCTTTCACACGACGGGGCGATCGGCTGCACTCTTCGTCCTCAACTACGGCGCAACCGGTTTCCGGCCCCTGGCTCGGGCAAGTCAGGTCTTCTTGGAGAGCCCGCCCACAGAGTTCTCCGAAAATCCACTGCTCACCGAGAGGGGCCTGCTGTGGGTTGCGTCCCCCCATCAGATGAATCTGATAGAGGGAATTGCAGCGGAAGGTCAAGCCACCGGAGCCGATTCGAGACTGATCGACAGCGGTCGCGTCCGCGAGCTAGTACCCGTCATGCGTCCTGAGGCAATCGTCGGCGGGCTATTGGAACCGGCCAGCGACATCGACGTGGCAGCCCTCCATCAGCTCTTCGTGAGGATGATGCGTGGTCACGGTGGCCAGATCGAAACCGACGCCAGGGTCACCGCGATCCAACGGGTCGAAGGACGGTGGCAGGTCAGTTGGAACACTGGGAGCGCCGCATGTGACGCGGTGGTAAACGCCGCCGGAGCGTGGGGCGATGAGGTCGCCTCCCTCGCTGAACTGCCACCAATCGGTCTCGTCCCGATGAGACGGACCGCATTCATGGTTCCTGGACATGAGACCTATGCAGATTGGCCAATGGTCGTCGACGCCGACCAGAAGTTCTATTTCAAGGCCGATGGCACCCAGTTGCTCTGCTCATTGGCCGAGGAGGTGCCTTCTATCCCAACCGACCCCCGACCGCGAATCGAGGATGTGGCTCTCGCCATCGACCGGATAAACGCTGCGACTACGTTGGGCATCCGCACAGTCAACTCACAGTGGACGGGACTGAGGACCTTCGCCCCGGACCGGGAACTGGTCGTCGGGGAGGACCCAATGGCACCCGGGTTCTTCTGGCTGGTGGGCCAGGGGGGTACCGGCATCCAGACCTCGCCGGCGTACGGGGCTCTGATTGCCTCTCTCGTCATCGGCGGGTCGCTCCCAGATCACCTGGTCGAAGCGGGGGTGGACCCGGCGATCACCGACCCGGCCCGGTTCGTCAACCGCTGATCGCCAAACTCGTGTGGATTGCGACCCGATGCGGCCGCCTGTTCGACAGGTCTGAGAAGTTGGTCTAGTCGTCGACCTGTTTGCTTTCGAGGTATTTGGCGAGCGGGGTGGGGAGTGTGGCAGTGCGACTACCCCAGTCGTACACGACGCTGGTTCCGGCAAAATGATCATGCCAGGCACGTCTCTCTCGACCCCATACGATGCCCAGCAGACCGAGGCCCAAGAAGACAAAACTCAGGGGATAGGTGAGCGTGCGAATCAGTGCCTTTCCCCTGTTGAGACTCACCGATCCATCGCTGGCCACCACCCGGATACCGAGAAGAGTCATCCCGATGGTTTTGCCAAATATCCCCCAGCTGAACCAGAGGTAGACAAACGCCCATACGGCCAAGGCAATCGCCGAGAACCAGCCAGTCTGTTCCGGTGGCTGGTAGTCGGATGAGAACAGCTGGATCAGGAAGGTGGTCCCGGCAGCGATGACGGTGAATCCGACGGTGACGATGAAGAAGTCGACAACGAGCGCCAGAAGTCGGGTAACCGGGCCGGCATAGCGACCCGTCTTGACGCTGCCTTCGTCTTCGCTGTATTTGTCGTCCACCCATTCCACCAGGTCAGAGGGGCCCTTTGGCATCTCGTCGGGATTCCGTCCGATGACTCGATTGAGACTGCGGACCGCGATCTCGTCCAAGCCAACCAGCGGCCGCCGCGCCAGATCCAAGGCGGAGCCTGTCAAATGGCTGGTGCTTTCGGCGACAATCTCCGGAATGCCGGCTCGCTCGACTATGGCTTGAATGTCAACCCGTTCCATGAGTTGATCGATGTCAACGCGGGCCATCAGAGCCTCCACGTCGACCCGCTCGAGCAACCGGTTCACGTCCACTCGATCGAGGAGCTCATTGACGTCAACCTTGTCCAACAATGTGTTGACGTCGACATTGTCGAGCAGGAGATTCGGATCAACGATGTCGAGAACCCGATCACTGGCTTCTGCGGCGATCCGGCCGAAAATGCCGCGCTCTTCTGGTCTTTCTGGTCTGCTCACTGCTTTGGGACGCTACCTAGCCGGTAACGGCACCGTCTTTCGCCGAGCCAACCAAACGGGCATACTTCGCCAACGCCCCGGTGGCATATCTGACGGGCTGTGGTTTCCAAGAGGTCCGCCGCTCCTCCAGGGCTTGGCTGTCGACGAGGACATCGAGGGTTCGGGCCGCTATGTCCACCTTCACACGATCACCATCTTCGATCAGGCCGATGGTTCCTCCCACTTCGGATTCAGGGGCGATGTGTCCGATGCACATACCGGTGGTTCCTCCAGAGAACCGCCCGTCTGTGATCAAGAGTACGTCTTTGCCCAATCCTGCCCCCTTTATCGCTGCAGTGATGGCCAACATTTCTCTCATGCCGGGGCCCCCCTTGGGGCCCTCTGTTCTGATGACCACCACGTCACCTTTGTGGATTTGGTGTCCGAAGAGCGCTGCCAGGGCCTGCTGCTCTCCTTCGAACACCCGGGCCGGGCCTTCGAATACATCGAGCTCGATACCCGCCACTTTCACGACGGCCCCCTCCTCAGCGATATTGCCCCGAAGGATCGCGATACCACCCTCAGGTGCAAGGGGCTGATCGGTCCGGCGAATCACATCCTGGTCAGTCGGAATCGCCACATCAGCAACATTCTCGGCAAGCGTCTTCCCGGTAACCGTGAGAGTGTCGCCGTCGAGAATCCCCTCATCGAGAAGCGCCCTGAGCACCACCGGCACACCCCCGATCCGGTCAACATCAACCATGTGATATCGGCCAAATGGCTTCAGGTCACCGATGTGGGGAGTTCGCCTCGAAATCCGATCGAAGTCGTCGAGCGAAAGGTCAACACCCGCTTCGTGGGCAATGGCCATCAAATGCAGCACGGCGTTGGTCGACCCCCCGAGAGCCATGACGGTGGTTATCGCATTCTCAAAGGCTGGTCTGGTCATGATTTGTCGAGCGGTGACACCTTGTTCCATCATCCTCATGACCGCTTCGCCGGAAGCGTTGGCGAATTCACGGAGTCTTGGGTCGATGGCGGGAACGGATGCTGAGCCGGGGAGGGACAGCCCGATGGCCTCGCCAACACAGGCCATGGTGTTCGCTGTGAACATCCCGGCGCACGAGCCGGCGCCGGGGCACGCCGATCGCTCGATCTCGAGAAGGTCATCCGAGCTGATCCGACCTTCGGACTCGGCACCAATACCCTCGAACACGTCAACGATGGAGATGTCTCTTCCCCGGTACCGGCCGGGGAGACTCGAACCGCCGTAGAGGAATACTGCTGGAAGGTCGAGCCGCGCTGCAGCCATCATCATGCCGGGAAGCGATTTGTCACAGCCGGCGATGGCGACCAGAGCGTCGAACCGTTCGGCGTGCATGACCAGCTCGACGGAATCGGCAATGACCTCCCTCGAAACCAGCGATGCTCGCATGCCTTCGTGACCCATCGAGATGCCATCAGACACGGCGATGGTCGAGAAGATGAGCCCCACTCCCCCGTTGGCGGCAACACCCTTCTTGGCATGCTCTGAGAGCTCAGGCCCGGTGACGTTGCACGGCGTCACCTCATTGCCGGCCGAGACAACACCAACTTGTGGTTTGGCAAAGTCCTCTTCGCTCAAGCCGACTGCCCTGAGCATGGCCCTCGCACCGGCCTTGGCGGACCCATCTGTGACGTCTGTTGACCTGGTCTTCATCGACATATGCGCCTGATGCTACGGCCTGCGTTTGGACGCGGGCCAAAAACCACGCACAATTCGAACATGGCAACGATCTACTACGACAGCGACTGCGACCTCGACCTCATCCGCGGGAAGAGAGTTGCAGTGATCGGATACGGGAGCCAGGGACATGCCCACTCCCTCAATCTCAAGGAGTCCGGGGTGGATGTGGTCGTTGGTCTGCGCTCTGGATCAGCAAGCGAGATGACGGCAACGGAGGCCGGTTTGCGCACAATGACGCCTCCCGAAGCGGCGACATGGGCCAATGTGGTGATGATGCTGGTGCCCGATCAGGTGATGGGCGGCATCTACCACGACTCGGTTGAGCCCAACCTCGACGCCGGCGACCTTCTCATGTTCGCCCACGGATTCAACATTCATTTCGGGGAGATCGAACCGCCAGAAGACGTCGATGTGGCGATGATCGCGCCAAAGGGGCCCGGCCACCTCGTGAGACGGACCTTTACCGAAGGGTCCGGCGTCCCATGCCTCATCGCTGTCCATCAGAACCCGACGGGAACGGCGCACGATCTGGCACTCTCATATGCCTCGGCAATAGGAGGAGGACGCGCTGGGATCCTCCAGACGACCTTCAAAGAAGAGACCGAAACTGACCTCTTCGGAGAGCAGGTCATCCTCTGCGGTGGCGTCTCCGAGCTGATAAAGGCTTCCTTCGAGACTCTGGTGGAAGCCGGATACCAGCCAGAATCGGCGTACTTCGAAACCCTCCACGAGCTCAAGCTCATCGTCGACCTCCTCTACGAAGGCGGGCTCTCTTGGATGCGCTACTCAGTCTCGGATACGGCCGAGTATGGGGACTACACACGAGGCAACCGGATCGTCAACGATGCCGCACGTGCCGAGATGAAAAAGGTTCTGACAGAAATCCAGTCCGGCGCATTTGCCAACGAATGGTTGGCTCAAGCCCGGGAAGGAGCACCGTTCCTCCTCGAGCAAAGAGAAGCCAACCGGGCACATCAGGTCGAAGAGGTCGGTGCGGAACTGAGAAAACTCATGCCATTCATGGAGCCCAAGACGGCTCCCTGATGGGGCCAGTTCAGACCGGCGACGGGGCCTCAAGTCCTTGACCGTCGTTGCCGAATCTTGACATAACAGCTCAACATTGCCCATACTGCGCATTCATCCCATGAGAAACGACCTCAACACCCGCTTCGTACTCCTTATTGAGTAGCGCGCGCAGACGGCTGCGTGCGCTCGAACCTCCCCGTCGGGAGGTTTTTTCTTACCCTTATGACACAAAGACCATTCACCGGATCGGATTCTCTTCTCAAGTCCCTCGAGCACGAGGGCGTCGAGACGATCTTCGGTGTGCCGGGTGGGGCGATCCTCCCTGCGTACGACCCTCTCCTCGACAGCCCCATCCGACATGTGCTCGCCCGTCACGAACAGGGGGCCGGCCACATGGCAGAAGGATTTGCCATGGCCACGGGACGTGTCGGCGTTGTCATGGCCACCTCGGGTCCGGGAGCGACCAACCTCATAACTCCGCTTCAGAACGCCAAGATGGACAGCACTCCCCTGGTGGCGATTACGGGTCAGGTGCCCACGGCAGCCATCGGTAGTGATGCTTTCCAGGAGGCGTACACCACCGGATTGGCGATGCATTGCACCAAACACAGCTACCTGGTGACCGATGCGAACGATATCCCGGATGTCATCCACGAGGCATTTCATCTCGCTTCGACCGGCAGACCCGGGCCAGTTCTGGTCGATTTGCCCAAGGACATCCTCAATCAGAACACGACTTGGAGCCTTCCCACACTCGCCGGGCTTCCGGGATACAAACCGACCTCCCATGGACATCCCAAGCAGATCAAAGCAGCGATCGACCTCATCGAGACCTCCGAACGACCGGTCTTGTATGTCGGTGGTGGGGTCATCAATGCTGGAGCGGCTGCCGAGCTCCTCGAATTTGCCGAAACGGTGAACGCCCCGGTCGTGACGACACTGATGGCTCGTGGGGCGTTTCCCGATGACCATCGTTTGGCGTTGGGAATGCCAGGCATGCACGGTCTCTACACCGCCACCACGGCAATCCAGAAGGCCGACGTGCTGGTGAGCCTCGGAGCCCGCTTCGACGACCGTGTGACCGGCAGTGTTCCCGACTTCGCCCCAAATGCGAAAGTGATTCACGTCGATGTCGATCCAGCTGAGATCGGAAAAGTTCGGCGAGCCGACGTCCCCATAGTGGGCGACGCCAAGAACGTGATCAAAGCTCTCACCGAAAGGGTCCTTGCCACACGCGGGGCGGCCGACGCCCCGTGGAGGAAAGAGTGGTTCGAACAACTCGACATGTGGCAAGAGACTCACCCCCTGTCGTATGAGCAACTGCCCGATGGCCCGATCAAGACCCAGTACTACATAGAGCGTCTTCACGCCATCACCGGTGGAGATGCGGTGATCACCTCCGGGGTTGGCCAGCATCAGATGTGGGCGTCGCAGTTCTGGCAGTTCGCCAAGCCACACTCCTGGATCAACTCGGGCGGTCTGGGCACCATGGGATTTGCCATACCGGCAGCTGTTGGCGCCAAAACGGCGCGTCCGAACGATCTGGTGTATGCCCTTGACGGAGACGGGTGTTTCCAGATGACTTTCCAGGAATTGATCACCGCCTCCACCGAACAGATCCCGATAAAGGTGGCTGTGTTCAACAACGCTGGTTACGGAATGGTCAAGCAGTGGCAGAACCTCTTCTATGGAGGACGAATCTCGGCGAGCCACTTGGCCCCCGACATTCCTGACTATCCGAAGTTGGCTGAGGCAATGGGATGTGTCGGGTTGCGGGTAACCCACCCTGAGGAAGTCGACGTTGTGATCGAGAAATCGCTAGCGGTCGACGACAGGCCGGTGGTCGTCGAGGTGGTCACCGACCCCGACGAGATGTGTTTCCCGATGGTTCCGGCCGGCGGATCCAACGACAGGATCGTCATGGGACTCGACGACCTGTGAGCCAACACACCCTTTCGGTCATAGTGGAAGACAAGCCAGGAGTCCTGGCACGTGTCTCCGCGATGTTCTCCAACCGGGGATTCAACATCCACTCGTTGGCGGTTGGGCCAACGCATGTCGATGGACGTTCGCACATCACCCTCGTGGTTGACGCACCCGAGCTGGAACAACTCAAGAAACAGCTCCACAAGCTGGTGAATGTGATCAAGGTGCAGGAGCTCGACCAGGCAGAAGCGCTGGAGAGTGAGGTCATGATTGCAAGGGTCTCTTGTGAGCCTGCCAATCGGGGCCAGCTGAGTGACACCGCCGGACTGTTTGGCGCCCGCATGATCGACCTCGGCCCGGCATCGATGACATTCGAAGTCTCCGGGAACCCGAGCCAGCTTGCCTCATTTGAAGAGCACATGAAGCCGTACGGGATCATGGATCTGGTCAAGTCGGGGCGTGTGGCGATCAAGAAGTTCTCAGATGTCTCGCCGGCATCGATCGGTGTGGCGAGATGAACCAAAACCAACATTGATGAGGAACACCATGATGGACCAGGCAACCATCTTTGAAACCACGGAACGAGTGTCGACATTGGATCGGCCCGACAAAGCAGCCCGGGACGCCTTCAAGCGATCCCTCGACGCAATCGGCGTTGAATTGACGACGACGTCATTTGAGGCGGCTTTTGCTCGCAAACAGCAGATGGCGTCGGGCGACGCCGCGGTCTCCGAGACTCAGATGCGAGCTCTCGTTGATGAGGTCGTGTCGGGAACGGAGATCTTTGAAGGGGTGGCCGAATCCTTCAGATGAAGAGCTACCAGATAGCTGTGGTGCCGGGAGACGGCACTGGCCCCGAAGTCGTGGCTGAGGCTGTGAAGGTCCTGGACCACGTCCAGATGAGACACGGATTCACGCTGGATATGACCCATTTCGAGGTCGGAGGTGAGCGCTACCTGAGAACCGGCGAGACGCTCACCGGCGCCGACCTCGAGAGTATGAGAACTGCCGACGCCATCCTGTTTGGTGCGGTCGGCCACCCTGATGTCAAACCGGGGATCCTTGAACAGGAGATCATCCTGAGACTTCGCAAGGAACTCGATCAATACATCAACCTCAGACCAATAAAACTGCACCCTGGAGTCGCTTCTCCGATTGTTGGGGTGGGCCCTGATGATGTCGATTTCATCGTTGTTCGCGAGAACAGCGAAGGCTTGTACGTGGGCAAGGGCGAGTTCACCGCAAAAGGCTCACCATTCGAGGTGGCGGTACAGGAGTCGGTCAACACGCGTTTTGGTGTGGAACGCTGCATTCGCTACGCCTTCGAGCTGGCTAACACAAGGTCTCGCCGGCACCTGACTCTGTGCGGGAAAACGAATGTGCTGACGTATGCGTGGGATCTCTGGCAGAGAACATTCGACGTCGTTGCCACCGAATACCCCGATGTTCACACGGCGTATGCCCATGTCGACGCAGCCTGTTTGTGGATGGTCGAGGACCCGGGCCGCTTCGATGTGATCGTTACCGACAACATGTTTGGTGACATCATCACCGACCTCGGTGCCGCCATCCAGGGGGGCCTGGGTATTGCGTCCGGAGCAAACGTGAATCCTTCCGGCGTCTCCATGTTCGAGCCCATCGGCGGAACCGCCCCCGGTTTTGAGGGCACTGGCCAGATAAACCCTCTGGCCGCGATAGGAGCCGCGGCGATGATGCTGGGCAACCTCGGCGAGTCGGCCGCCGCAGTAGACGTGGAGACCGCTGTCGGCGCTGTTGCTGGATCCCTTCCGTCGCTGAGAGCAGGTGAGATGGGGATTTCCACCGCCGAGGTCGGCGACAAGGTCGCTGCCCTGGTGTCAGCGACTGCATCCGAGAGTGTCGGCTCATGAGCGGGCGCACTCTTTTCGACAAGATCTGGGACACACACGTCGTGCACAGCCCACTCCAGCATCAGGCGAGAGTGGACGCTCTCCATCAAAGTGGCGCCGATCCAAACCTGGTCCAAGCCGCCGAGCGCCAGGAGATGCTGTATATCGACCTGCACCTGATCCATGAAGTGACCTCACCACAGGCCTTCGCAGGGCTACGACAGGCCGGTCGACCCGTGAGACGACCGGATCAGACCCTTGCCACCGTGGATCACAACGTTCCCACGGTCGGCAGGGACCTTCCGAACCCCGACCCCCTGTCGGCGAAACAGATCGAAGTGATGCGTCAGAACGCCGAGGAGTTTGGCATCACCCTCTATGACATCTTCGATGCCCGTCAGGGAATAGTCCACATCATCGGGCCCGAACAGGGATTCACCCAGCCGGGAATGACGATCGTTTGTGGCGACAGCCACACATCCACCCATGGAGCGTTTGGCGCCCTCGCCTTCGGAATAGGCACCTCTGAAGTCGAGCATGTGTTGGCGACCCAGACTCTCCGTCAATCCCGACCCAAGACCATGTCGGTAGAGGTTTACGGTGAGTTGGGACCCGGAGTCACTGCCAAGGACGTCATCCTGGCGATCATCAACCGGATCGGGGTGAGAGGCGGGATAGGTCATGTGATCGAGTACCGAGGCGAGGTCATCGAGAATCTGTCCATGGAAGGCCGGATGACCATCTGCAACATGTCGATCGAGGCCGGTGCCAGAGCAGGTCTCATAGCGCCCGACGAAACAACATTCGCCTACATGAAGGGCAAACCCCAGGTCCCTCAAGGAGATGACTGGGACAAGGCCCTGGAGGTCTGGCGATCACTTCCCACTGACTCAGATGCCGTTTTTGACCACTCGGTGACCCTTGACGGGTCGGCCATCGTTCCCTTCGTCACCTGGGGCACGAATCCGGCCCAGAGCGTGAGGGTCGATGAGTCGGTGCCCGGCCCCGACCAGGTTCCGCCCGAGCAACGAGAGTCCCTCGAGCGCGCCCTCAAGTACATGAACCTCGAACCCGGCACCCCAATCAGGGAAATCGAGATCGATCGGGTCTTCATCGGCTCATGCACCAACGGTCGCATCGAAGACCTACGGGCCGCTGCGAGAGTTGTTCAAGGCAACAAGGTGTCCCCCAAGGTCGGTGCCATGGTGGTCCCGGGCTCGGGACTGGTGAAGCTTCAGGCTGAGGAAGAGGGTCTGGCCGACGTATTCGTCGAGGCTGGGTTCGAGTGGCGCGATGCCGGCTGCTCAATGTGTCTTGGCATGAACCCCGACATCCTCGCTCCGGGCGAGCGTTGCGCATCAACCTCGAACCGAAACTTCGAGGGCCGCCAAGGCAAAGGGGGCCGCACCCATCTGGTAAGTCCTGAAATGGCTGCAGCGGCCGCGATCGCAGGTCACTTCGTCGATGTGCGAGAGGTGATGAAATGAGAGCCGTGTCGACAGTGCGGGGTACGGCCATCCCCCTCGATCGAGCACACGTAGACACCGATCAGATAATTCCGGCCAAGTACCTGAAACGGATCGAACGTACTGGATATGGTAAGTACGCGTTCGAGACCTGGCGGGAAGATCCTGATTTCGTCCTCAACCGTCGGGAACATGCCGGCGCAACCATCATGATCACCAGAGAGAACTTCGGCTCTGGTTCCAGTCGCGAGCATGCCGTGTGGGCACTCGACGACCTCGGTCTGGAGGCACTGGTCGGCGTCGACTTCGCCGATATCTTCAAGAACAATTGCTTCCAGGGCGGATTGTTGACCATCGAGTTGGGTGTCGAGGACATCGACTATCTGATGGAACTGGTAACGGAGTCCCCTGCGACAGAGCTGGTTGTCGATCTGCCCGAGCAAAGGGTCGAGGTCCCCATGACCGGTTGGAAGCGAGCCTTCGACATCGACCCGTTCAGGAAATACCGCCTGATGAGAGGTCTCGATGACATTTCAATGACCTTGGAGTATGTCGAGGACATCGAGAGCCACGAGACAAAACGTCACTCGTGGATGCCGGAGACGACGCAGCTGAGCCTCTAGTAGGCGTCGTGATCATCAAATTGCTCTGCGGTGTCTGACAACTTCTCACCTATCCATTGGTCGATTTCGGCCCACATGTCATAGAGCCATGCCTCTTGGTGTTCGGCATCGGGAATCCGCTCAGCTGGGACATACCAGGTTCTCGTAGCCACATTCGTGTCCATGGGCATGCCCCGCCAAATATCACCGGCGCTCACAAAGGTCTCCAACCCGGCATGCCCGACGAAAAAGACATCCGTGTCCCCCGGGGCGACGGCCAAAGCTGTCATAACGCCTTTGGGTTTGGGTGGCAATGTGTTGCGTAGCTGCTCTGCACGCTCCGCCAAGTCGGGCCTACCGATATCCTTGAGCTTCTGGATCGCCTGGATGTGGCGGTTGACCGTGTAGTTGCCGCCCTCGGGAAAGATCACAAACGCATCGTCACCATCCATCGTCCCGGACATCTCCTGGATTGCCTCGATAACCGGATCGCCTGCTTGCTTGTGGGGTGGGACAAACGCTGACGGAACCCTGTTGAGGATGATGTCCGCAGCCGGATCCCACTGAAGGAACTCCTTCAATACGATGCGTGGTCGACGCTTGAATCGACTCATCAGCCCATCCATCAGAAGAAACGAGTCCCCGGGCCCGGCATGGCGTGACAGGATCAGGGTCGGTCGACGCTGATTTCCGAGCGAGACAGGCAGTTCACCGTCGCTCACGATATGGATCTTGAAGGTGAACTTGGCTGAGGCAACGATCCTCCGCAGCACCCAGGCGAACAGTGAATAGTGGGTGTCCTGAAAGGTCTCCGATTTGAGCTTCCAGCCGAAGCCCGAGGCGATCCAGAGTGCGAACAGGGCGATCACAGCCGCTACTTCGACCACCAGATAGAGGAAGAGAAACCAAATGACTCTGAGGGGACGCCATTTCCCGGGCACGTATCTAGAGACGAAGGCTACGCCGATGATGATCACCGGCAGCGAGAGGATCGCGAGACCCACGGCGACCACAAAGAGCGGATCGATGATCAAACGACGTATCCAGCGTGGGGGTGGTCTCACCACTTCAGATTCTCACCCAGATACTCCCGTGTTGCCTCATATGAAGCATCAACCAGCTCTTTGGTGCCGCCGGTGTCTCTCCACTTGATCTGGCGTCGATCATCGAAAGCGACTGGATTTCCCGATGGCAAGACATGCAGCTCCACCCCCGTCGGCATATTGCGAAGTGCTCGGGCAAACATATGACGACGGGCAATTTCGAATGCGATGAGAGCAGATTCATGTAGACGCTCGGGTGGTCGAAGCGGGGATTCGAGACGCCCGACTTGGAGTACGAAAATCGTCTCGGCTCCGAGTTCGACCGCTCGGTCCAATGGGACTGAGTTCACCAACCCACCGTCATAGAAGTGTTCACCATCGATCTCAACTGGAGGAAACAGTGCCGGAACGGCCGACGAGGCAAGTACCGCTTCCAGCAGCGGTCCCTCGGTAAACCAATGCTCCCCCGCCTTCTCAATCGAGGCGGCCACGCACTGAAACGGCACTTTCAAGTCTTCGATCTTCCTGCCGACTCCATGTACGTGCTCGAGGAGGAGTCGCAACTCCTCGGTTTTGTGAATCGCCGGCTGCAGTCTCGCAACGTTGAAAATCCGGTCGATGAGCGAACCCTTGAATACGTCGGCCTTTGAGAGTGAATCCCACAACTCAACCAGCCGAGATACACCCTCATCACCCGGTGTGTCAGCTATGACTGAGCCGTTGAACGCCCCGATTGACGTGCC
>JBAVIK010000230.1:0-16228 GCA_049686815.1 Acidimicrobiia bacterium
GTTCCGAGGAATTCGCAGATTCCCTGGACGCTGCCCTCGGTAAATCACCTCGCTCAGGACCCTGGTCCGTCGTAACCTGACGGCGACCCCTTTTCAACATGCTGATTGCACGCGACGTCCTTATCGAAGCAGGTACCCGAACTCTTCTGTCGGGTGCCTCATTCAGTGTGCAATCGGGGGACCGGATTGGCCTGGTCGGTCGTAACGGTGCGGGCAAGACCACCCTCATGAAGACCTTGATGGGTATCACCGAGCCCGTCGAAGGGACCGTTCTTCGTTCGGGTCATATCGGGTACTTTTCTCAAGAAGCTGCATTGCCGGATCTAGAACATGCTGATGCCACCGCCTTGGAGCGGGTTCTGATGGCGCGGGAGATCGGGGCGATGCAACGTCGTATCGAACATTCGAGGGTACGTCTCGAGGGCCTCGACGGCGAAGAACGCGACCGGGGGATCGCTCGGTTCAGTCGTCTCCATGACGAGTTCGAGGCCAAAGGCGGGTTCGTGGCTGAGGCCGAAGCAAAGCGAATCGCGGCCAACATTGGGATCGGCAACGATGAGTTGGGTCAGCCGGTGAGGACCATGTCTGGTGGCCAGCGTCGGCGGGTTGAACTCGCCCGAATCCTGTTCGCGGAAACCGACGTGCTGTTGCTTGACGAGCCAACGAACCACCTCGACCTCGACGCCAAGGCCTGGTTGATCGAATACTTGGGCGGCTACCGGGGTGGAATGCTTGTGGTTTCCCACGACCTTCCCCTTCTGGACGAGGCGATCACCACCGTCCTTGCCCTGGAGCACGGTGAAGTCGAAGCCTATCGAGGCAACTACAGCAACTACCTGGTTGAACGCGACCTGCGCCAGGAGCGTAAAGAGCGTGAGCGGAAGCACCAGGACGAGGCCATCTCCAGGCTCGAGGGGAACATCAGACGGTTCAAGGGCACGACGGAGAAGATGGCGAAGGTTGCCCGTGCCATGGAAACCCGTGTCGATCGGATGAAACGGGATTTGGTGGAGGTGCAGAAGAGCGGCAAGAAGGTCAGCGTGGCCTTCCCTCAGCCCGCTCCTTCTGGTCGGGTGCCGCTGGCTGCCACCGGGTTGGCGAAGGCGTTTGGCGACAATGTGGTGTTCGTCGACGTCGAATTCGCTGTCGAGCGAGGGGAGAGGATGCTACTGATCGGTCTCAACGGTGCGGGGAAGACGACGTTGCTTCGGATTCTCGCAGGTGAGGAGCCGGCAGATCTCGGGGAGGTCTCGTTGGGTCACAACGCTTCGCTTGGCTATTACGCACAGGAGCACGAGAAGGTGCGGTCCGGTGTCAACGTCCTCGATCACATGCGAGAGGCGGCCCGTCTCCCCGATCAGACACTCAGGACTCTCCTGGGGGCCTTTCTGTTGGCCGACAAGATCGACCAGGACGCTGCGACTCTCTCCGGTGGGGAGAAGACCAAGCTTGCTCTGGCGATGTTGGTTGCCTCGCGTCCGAATGTTCTGCTTCTCGACGAGCCCACCAACAACCTCGATCCCCAGGCTAAAGAGGCATTGCTCGACGCACTCACCATCTACGAAGGCACGGTGATCATGGTGAGCCACGACACCGACTTTGTCGCCCAACTGATGCCGGACCGGGCCGTGTTGATGCCTGAAGGCGACATGCGCTTCTTCGATGAGGAACTGCTCGACCTGGTTGCCCTCGCTTGAACGGATCGATCCGGGCATCGTCCCGCGACTGATCTGTAGCCTTGGTGATCTTCCATCGAGGAAACATGCAGCGATTATTGGTTTTGACGGTTGTGCTGCTTGTGGCTGCATGCGGCGGGGGTGACAGCACACCCACCACCCCGGTCGGCGACGCTGGAACAACGGCGACTTCGGTTTCAGCGGGAGTTGAAGACGACGACTTCGTCGTGATCGAGGTGACCGGGATCGCATATCCGGATTTGGTCACCATTCCTGCCGGAAAGGCACCTGAATGGGTCAACAACTCTGGTGTCGATCACACCGTGACATTCGAGAGTTTCAACGGTGAGCCTTCCGATATCAGGTTCGACCTCGGTTCGTCCGCCAAAGCGGGTTTCAGCCTTGCACCCGGAACGTGGGTGTATTTCTGCTCGATTCACCCGTCGATGAGAGGGACGCTCGAGATTGAAGGTTGAGCTCGCCGGAGGTCGCCCTGCTCGAAGATCAGCCGATTCGTACCAAATATGATCGGTACTACCTGAGGTTTCGATAGACAAACGAACGTTCGTTTGTCTATCATTGGCAAGATGAAACCCGAGGAGCGATTTCAGGCCATTGTCGACGCCGAGGAGAAGATCGAGCCGACCGACTGGATGCCCGATGGCTATCGCAAGACACTGATACGTCAGATCGCCCAACATGCCCATTCTGAGGTCATCGGGATGCAGCCGGAGGGCAATTGGATCACCCGTGCCCCGAGTCTTCATCGCAAGGCGATCCTCATGGCAAAAGTGCAGGATGAGGCCGGCCACGGCCTCTATCTCTACTCGGCGGCCGAGACCCTGGGAGTGCGACGCGATGACCTCCAGGAACTGCTTCATCAGGGCAAGCACAAGTACTCCTCGATTTTCAATTACCCCACTCTCAGCTGGGCCGACATGGGCGCGATCGGCTGGCTCGTCGACGGTGCAGCCATCACCAACCAGGTGATGCTCACACGATGTTCGTACGGTCCATATGCACGGGCGATGGTGCGAATCTGCAAAGAGGAGTCGTTTCACCAGAGACAGGGATACGAGTTGTTGATCCACCTCACGCGCGGCTCGAGCGAACAGAAGGCGATGGCTCAGGACGCGTTGAACCGGTGGTGGTGGCCGTCATTGATGATGTTCGGCCCCAATGACACCGACTCGACCCACTCGGAACAATCCATGCAATGGAAGATCAAGAGGGTCTCAAATGACGATCTCCGCCAGCAGTTTGTCGACATGACGGTTCCCCAGGCCGACTATCTGGGGCTGACGATCCCCGATCCGGATCTTCACTGGAACGACGACCGCGGCCACCACGATTTTGGTGAGATCGATTGGGACGAGTTCTGGCGTGTCGTCAAAGGGAATGGGCCGATGAATCGTGAGCGGATCGAGCACAAGACCAAGGCTTGGGAGGATGGCGCGTGGGTTCGCGAGGCTGCCACGGCCCATGCGTTGAAGCGTAGGTCCCGGTCGACGGTCGCGGCCTGAGAGGGAGGGGTTATGACCTACGACGTTCCAGTGGCACCCGGGGAGAATGCCGAGCTTCAAGAGAGCATCGAAGGCGCAGCTGAAGGCTGGCCGATGTGGGAAGTCTTCGTCAGGGCGAGGCGCGGCATCTCACACGTGCACATCGGGAGTCTCCACGCACCAGATCCGCGGACCGCATTGCAAAACGCTCGCGACGTCTATACGAGACGTGGTGAAGGTGTCAGTGTATGGGTGGTCCCCTCGTCCGAACTGCATGCATTCGAGCCCGAGGCCGCAGCCGAATACGTCGAGGCCAACGAAAAGGTCTATCGCCTCGCCACGACGTACGACATTCCTGACGAGGTGGGTCAGATGTGAGTGCGATTCGAGCTAAACATGACTGATCAAGTGATGAGTGGTGCCCCTCAGGGGACCCCGGAGATCGAGCTCGATCCCCATCTTCGCATCGTCTTGGCGCACGCTGACGACAACATGGTGATCGCCCAACGTCTCGCCGAGTTGATCTCCCACGCACCGGAGCTGGAAATCGACATTGCAATTGGTAACACCGCTCTCGACCATCTAGGTGTTGCCAGAGCTCTCTACACCCATGCCGGCGAGCTGGAGGGTGAAGGAAGGTCCGAGGATGAGTTCGCCATGGGACGCAATGAACGCCAGTACCTCAACCTCCTGATTGTCGAGCAACCGAACGGGGACTTTGCGCACACAATCGTCCGACAGGTGTTCTTCGACGCCTATCAGAGATTGCTCTGGGCGGATCTGGGTAATCATGAAGATCAGGTGCTGGGTGGGATCTCGGCCAAGGCGGCCAAAGAGGCTGCCTACCACTTCGAGTTCTCCAGCAGCTGGTTGGTGAGGCTCGGGGACGGCACAGAGGAGTCACACAATCGAGCCCAGGAAGCGGTCGACGACCTGTGGCGGTTCACCACCGAGTTGGCTGCTCCGTATGCGTCTCAGTGGCGGGCAGCTATCGATGGGATACTCGATGAGGCTCGTCTGAAGGTCCCCGATGATCCCTATCAGCGGAGTGGGGGCAGGCAGGGCTATCACACCGCACATTTGGGCTTCCTGCTCGCAGAGATGCAATGGTTGGATCGCAGTTATCCAGGGTTGGAATGGTGAGCACGGTCGTCGACCTCCGCTCTGTGGTCGGCTCGGTGGTCGACCCCGAAATCCCGGTACTCACTATCGAGGATCTCGGCGTTCTTCGCTCTGTTGAGTTGGATGGGGACCTGGTGGTCGTGACTATCACACCGACATACTCCGGGTGTCCAGCGATGCGACAGATTGAAGATGACATCGCCTCCGCTCTGAAGAAAGCCGGAGTCAACGATTTTCGGATCGATGTCACACACAGGCCGGCTTGGGGCACGGACATGATCAGCGACGTGGGCCACCAGAAGCTCGCCGAGTTTGGAATTGCTCCGCCGACCGCAATGAACGAGATGCTGTGTCCTCGGTGTGCTTCCACCAACCCCCGTGTCGTAGCCCTGTTCGGCTCCACGGCATGCAAGGCTCTGATGGTCTGCACATCCTGCGGCGAGCCGTTCGACTACTTCAAGGCCTTCTGATGAGTGATCTCGAGTTTCACGAGCTGAGGGTGCTCGAGGTGAGCCATATCACTGACGATGCGGTGGTGGTGACCTTCGACGTGCCAATGGAGCTGAGCCAGACATTCACCTACCTGCCCGGCCAACATGTGACCGTTCGGCGGCTCGTCGATGATGTCGACGTCAGAAGGTCCTACTCAATTTGCGCACCGGTGAATTCAGGCAAGCTGCGGGTCGGCATCAAGGAGCTTCCGGGGGGAGCGTTCAGCAGTTTCGCCACCAAGTCGCTCAAGGCAGGGGATGTGCTGGAGGTGATGGCGCCGGTCGGCGAATTCACCATCGATATCGATCCGGTCACGCCACGGAAGGCAGTTGCCATTGCGGCAGGGTCTGGGATCACACCCGTCCTCTCCCTCATCGCGAGCTCCTTGGAATCGGAGCCCGAGTCGATTTGGACACTCCTCTACGGAAATCGGACTGCAAACTCGGTGATGTTTCTCGATGAGCTCGAGGGTCTGAAGGACCGATTCCATCCACGTTTTCAGCTCTTTCACATCCTCAGTCGCGAGGGCTCTGATGTGCCTCTGCTCTCGGGGCGGATCACCGCCGACAAGATCGAGGTGATTCATGATCGGCTCCTGGGCACCCGTCCGGTTGACGGTTGGTACCTGTGCGGTCCTTACGAAATGGTGATGACTGCCCGGGACACTCTTCTCGAGCTTGGTGTCGCCGAAGACTCGATACACGATGAGCTCTTCTTCGCCGGACCGGTCGACCCGTCGACTCTCCCACCTGAGCCTCCACCGGGTGAAGGAAGTGTCGATCTCACCGTGATCCTCGATGGGCGAGCCGTTGACACTCGCATGACAACCGAAACTTCGATTCTGGACGCGGCTTTGAGAGTGCGCACCGAGCTTCCCTTCTCTTGCAAAGGAGGCATGTGTGCCACATGCAAGGGGAAGATCGAGGAAGGCGAGGTGACCATGGAGAAGAACTACGCCCTGGTCGACTCGGAGGTCGCAGCGGGGTATGTGCTCACCTGTCAGGCGCACCCGGTGACAGACAAGGTCGTCGTTAGATACGACCACCGCTGATGGTCACGACACGTAACAGCAGAGAGGACGTCGTCCAAGCGGCCGGACGATTGTTCTCCGAGAGGGGCTATCACGGAACATCGATGCGCGACCTGGGAAAGGAATTGGGGCTCCTCGGGTCATCGCTCTACTCCCATGTTTCATCGAAGCAGGATCTTCTCGTCGAAGTCGTCGAAGAAGGTGCTCGGCTATTCGAGTCTTCTGCCGAATCTGCGCTGGCTTCCGGAGGGACTGCGGCAACTCGGCTCGACACGTTGGTCGCCGGCCACGTCGATGTGGTGCTGGACAACATCGAGGTAGCCCGGACCTTCTTGAACGAGGCGCGGATGCTCGATCCAGATCATCGGGCGCCAATCGTCGACGCCCGTAATCACTACGAAGAGGCGTTTCGTCTCGTGATCCGTGAGGGTGTTGAGGATGGCTCCTTCAACCGACGGGTGGATGTGAAGACTGCGACCATCTTCATACTTTCGATTCTCAACGCCGTTGAGCGCTGGTACAACCCACAAGGCAGACTCAATCGGGCCGGATTGGTCGACGAGTTGTCGACGTTTGTGAGGTCGGGTCTGGTTTGAGCCTTTCGGCTTCAATGATCATGGCCATCCGCGATGGTGCGCTCTCAGCTCCTGAACTTCGATGGACGTCTGCGGTCCCCACGTCCTTGTCGGGACTGGATGTTCAGTGCGCGCGTCGTCCAATTCGGCCCTAGTGAGGCCTAGAGGTTCTGTAATTGGATCTTCTATCCCGTAGAGCCCGGCGGCGTTCCACCCCAGGACCTTGGCTTTGATACTTCTGGTCAACTCTGGATATCCGAAGCGCTGCTGCATTTCCTCAGGTATCTGGAACGCTCTAAATGCATCGATTTGACCCTGGGGAGAACCGTAGAAGATCGAATCCGTTCCCCAGAGCAAATTGTCCTCTCCGAATGTGAGAAGAAGCTTCCCAAGGACATGGGCAGCTTCGTTGGGGCGTCGGAGGAGGTGCCACCAGGTCGATCCGAGCTCAGCGTAGACATTCTCGCCGGGGCCAATGCCGGCTTCTTGCACCGATTTGATCAGGCGATTCACCCCCACATCGGCCGTTGTCTCCGTGTATGGCCCTTCTCGACGGTCCACCTCGAATCCGGAGTGATAGACCACGAACGAGACGTTGGGATGGCTTTTGGCGGCAGGTCCCACATCCACAGGGGAGCCATAGCGCGCCTGGTTCGACAGGCCTTTGTGCACGAAGAGAATCGGGGTTCCGATTGTCACGAGATGTTGCAAGAACGGGTCGGCAACCTGGCCGAGGTCGGGGTTGTGATCATCGAGCCACCAATGAACGTTTGAGGGGAAGTGTGTGAAGGTCTTCCAGCCGGAGATCCGGTTTTCCTCCACCGTTCTGGTCATCTCTTCGAGAACAGATCCGATCGGAGCGGTTTGGGGTAAGGCGAGGGCGTTGATCACGAGCCGCTCGTCACCGCTCAGCGCCACCACCAACTGTCTGGTTTCTTCCATCACCTCATTCGACAGCGGGCTCCCTACAGGGTTGATTGGCAGGCCCGAGAGGGCGGCCATTGTGGTGTCCGAGCGAACGAACATCTCCTCGAGGAAATGGTTTGTGGCGAAACATGCTCGTGGGTCGTCCTCGTCGGTACAGCTGGCCTGGGGAAACTGTCGCCCCCAGAACCAGTCGCCTCTTGTCGAAGGGTCCAAGTCATATTCCAGAAGATGGCCCTGCACATCGAAGACGAACTCGGTTGGCCCGAGAATCGCCTGAGCGGCGTCGGCGTCAAGCCGGGATAGGGGATCGAAGGGATAGAACAGCCCTGGTCGGATGCCGACGAATCTCGAGACTGCGTCATCGATGGCGCCGAGACAAATCGCCAGTGCGCTGGCTGACCTCAGAAACTCCCGTCTGTTGAGACCGGATCGCCCCACGGCATCGTCGATCTCCGACCGAGCCGCGAGCTCCGCCTCTCGACGAACCACCGAGATCGGCTCGGGGTCGTATTCGCCATTCGAGCACTGTTCGAAGGTGATCGGCAGACCAGGGTCCTCATCACGCCAGCGGATTGGCATCAAGTAATACTCGCACGATTGCTTGTGATCAGTTCGGACGGTCAATCGAAGGATTGATCACATGTCGCGTCGAAACCTTGACCATCCTGGCTCTCCAACAGAATTGTGGGATCCTCCATCAGGGCTTTTGCGTCTGCCTTGATCTGCTCGAGGTCGTACAGCTGGTAGCCGGCGTGCCCACTCGATCCGTAGTTGTAGCGAGTGATCCTCAGGGATCCGAGCCGATCCGTCTCCACCCTGAAGAGAAGATCCACCATGTCACCGAGCCGGTCGATCGGTATATCTGTCTCAACATGGCTCTTGGTGGCTTCAGCCAAATGGCCATATCCAGCCAGAATGTCAATGGGGCCGGTCTGGTCGACCACCGCCCCGAGGACACAGCGTTGTCGGTGCATTCGTGCGAAGTCACCCGAATGCCGTCTAATGCGAGAATAGGCCAGGGCATGGTGACCATCGAGGTGTTGGATTCCGGGCTCGAACACGATGTACTCCGAGCCTCCGTCCTCGTGTGGATAGGTCTCGTCGACCAGCCGTCTTGGGACATCAATTGTGACACCGCCGATTGCGTCGAATACGGCAACGAACCCGGCGAGATCGACTTTGGCGTAGTAGTGGACCTCGAGGTCGAAAATCAGGCCAAGAGCCGCTTTGAGGGCATTGACCGACGGCGACTGCGGCCCCGGGAAAGCGTCGGGATACCACTCACCATTCGCCCATAGGTGGGTGATGATGTCGGGGAAACAGTTGCATTCCCAAAGACCCATGCCGTCGGGGAGAGGGGCCTCGGTGAGATTGCGTGGGATGGAGAACATGGCGACATCGCCCGATTGAGGCTCGATGCTGACCAGGATGATGGTGTCGGTCCTCGTGCCGATGCGGCCAACACCGGAGTCACTCCCCAGCAGCATGATGTTGAGCCGTTCGTAGCCGTCCCATATCCGTGGTTCGGCGGTTGTGGTGGTTGACGGCTCGCTGGTCGTCGTGGTCGATGCAGTTGTGTCCTCCGGGGTAAGCGAGGGAGAGGTGGTTGTCGCCGCCACTGCGGCGATAGGTTCGGGTCCGGCGAAGACGGTATGGATCAGGTCGTTCTGGGTGACGATCAGATTGGCAAGGTAGAAGTGTGGGACGACCACCACTGCCACCGCCACGAACCCGAGGACCCAGTCAAGGAGCGAGCGGCTCTCTGGTCGGAAGAATGAGTCGGCCATGGCGAGGCTCCTGTAGAGGAATGCGACCACGCTGCCGACCAGGATCGTCATTAGGGCCGCCGGTGTCACCCACGCTTCGAGGAGGGTCGAAGGGAACCAGATGAGCATGACGCCGAGCGCGGCCAGTGCCACCACGTCGATGGCGATAAGCGCGATTCCGAGTCTCTGCCTGCCGGTGAGGAGTTGCCCCCACCCCGGCAACAGCGAGGAGGCGAGGGCGGCGACTCCGCTTCGGCTGGTGGCATCGCGGCTCGTTTGAGGGTTTCCCCGACCCTTGATCACCTGCGAAGTCTATGAAGGGCGGGTTGCTGTTATCTCGAGTCGGACTCGAGCACATGGCTGGCCATCTCGCCGATGGATCGCTTGCTTCCATCATACGGCGCATGGTCCCAGGCTCACAGGCGCTCCGTCTTTGGTGCGCGGTCGCGCCATGCGCACGGCCGGGCACAGCTTCGTTTGTGATCGTCGCGCCAATCGGCCATCGTTCGGTGTGTGAAAATAGTTCTTGCTTACTCCGGAGGCCTCGACACCTCGGTGATCCTGGCTTGGCTCAAAGAGGAATACGACGCCGAAGTCATCGCTTACACGGCCAACGTCGGTCAGGGCGCTGAGGTCGGGGAGGCCGAGGAAAAGGCCCTGGCAACCGGAGCGGCTGTGGGAGTTGTCGACGATCTGCAAGAGGCATTTGTCGTCGAGTCGGTATTTCCTGCGTTACGTGCCGCGGCGGTATACGAGACCGAGTATCTGCTCGGCACTTCGCTGGCGAGGCCGATCATCACTCAGGGTCTGGTGAGGACCGCGCTGGAACACGATGCTGACGCAATCGCGCACGGCGCCACCGGTAAGGGCAATGACCAGGTTCGCTTCGAGCTGTCTACCGCAGCCCTTGCCCCAAATCTGAGGACAATCGCTCCCTGGCGTGAGTGGGACTTCACCGGACGTGCCGATCTTGTTCGGTATGCCGCAGAGAGGGGCATACCCGTCCCCGTGACCAAGGAGTCTCCATATTCAATGGATGCCAACCTGTTTCACATCTCTTATGAGGGTGGCGTTCTCGAAGACCCGTGGGAGAGTCCGCCGCCGGGGATGTTCCGGATGACCGTCGACCCGGAGTCGGCTCCTTCCGAGCCTCGAGAGATCATCGTCGGGTTTGAATCCGGCAACCCTGTTTCGGTCGATGGCGAGACGCTGGGACCGGTCGACCTGTTGACCCGTCTCAACGAGATCGCAGGAAGTCACGGCGTTGGCCGGATCGACATAGTTGAGAACCGATTCGTTGGAATCAAGAGTCGGGGGGTGTACGAGACGCCTGGTGGCACTGTGCTTCATGCCGCGCGTCGCGCCATCGAGGGCCTGGCGCTCGATCGCGAGGTTCTCCACATGCGCGACGACCTCGCGTCCAGATACGCACGCATCGCCTACAACGGATTCTGGTTCTCTCCCGAACGCGTCACCCTCCAAGAGACGATGGATTCGATCCAGCGAGTAGTGACAGGTGAGGCTCGCTTGCTTCTCTACAAGGGGTCGGTACGTGTCGTCGGGAGAAGATCCCCAAATTCGCTCTACGACGCCGATGTCGCGACATTCGAAGAGGACAAGGTCTACCGCCAGGCCGACGCTGAAGGCTTCATCAACCTCAACGCTCTTCGGATCAGAGGGTTTGGGACTGGATCATGACCCTGTGGGGAGGTCGATTCGAATCGAGCATGTCTGCGGCGACCTGGGGCTTCACCACCGATGATTCCGATCGGCGTTTGTTGATTGTCGACATCCAGGGCTCGATTGCTCACGTAACGATGTTGGGAGCTGTCGAGATCTTGCCCGAGCAGGATGCCGTCACAATGGTCGATGGGCTCAATCAGGTGCTGGACGAAGCCGTAGCGGGTGAGTTCGTGTTCGTTGAATCTGACGAGGATGTTCATACGGCGGTGGAAAGGAGGCTGGGTGAGCTGGTTGGAGAAGTGGCCGGGAAACTTCACACGGGACGCTCCCGCAACGACCAGGTGGCGCTTGATCTTCGGCTCTACTTGATGAGCGCCGGGCAAAACCAGATAGCGGCACTCAATGGCCTCACGTTGGCCCTGGCAGACATCGCCGAAACTCACGCCGAGACTGTCGTCTCGAGTTACACCCACCTCCAGCAAGCGCAACCAACCACACTGGGTCACCACCTTCTTGCCTACGCCTGGATGTCGCTCCGCTCGGCGCAACGATTCAAGGACGCCACCGCCCGACTCTCCTTGTCTCCCTTGGGTGCTGGAGCCGCAGCTGGGTCATCGCTGCCTCTTGACAGGGCCATGGTCAGTGAGGCTCTGGGCATGCAAAAGCCGATGGCCAACTCGCTCGATGCTGTGGGTTCGCGCGACTTCGTCGCGGAGTATGTCTTCTGCTGTGCTCAGGCGATGACCGAGCTGTCTCGACTAGCTGAAGAGTTGATCCTCTGGTCGAGCAGCGAGTTCGGGTGGGTCCGTCTCGGAGACGAGGTCAGCACAGGGTCATCGGCGCTGCCCCAGAAACGAAACCCCGATATCGCCGAGTTGGTGCGAGGAAGAGCGGCATCCGTCATCGGAGACGTCTCCGCGATCCTGGCCCTGCAGAAGGGCCTCCCCCTTGCCTACAACCGCGACCTCCAAGAGGACAAGCGGATCGTGTTTCACGCCGACGACACACTGAGTGCCGCAGTTCCCGCAATGATCGACATGTTGCAAGGTGTCACGTTTGAGCCTCCGCTGCCGGGTCCCGGCGCCTCAGCTCTTGACATGGCCGAGGCCTTGGTCAGACGTGGTGTCCCATTTCGGGAGGCACACGAGTTGGTCGGACGGCTGGTGGCTTCGATGGAGGAATCGGGTCGGCCATTGACTGACACGAAGTATGACGACATGGCTCGTATCGATGTCCGCTTCAGCGAATCTGATCTCGAACTCCTCGATCCCCGCCGATCGCTGGAGAACCGTGCCACGCTCGGCTCGGGTAACCCTGAATCGGTTCGGGCTCAGATCTCAGAGTTGAGAGGGTTGATCAGTTCGGATTGAGCTGCGTCCCGACATGGGCGACTATCACACCCACCTCCATCCCCATGGGCCTTTCCGGGGTCAAGGACCCGAACCCGGGACCTTTCCTGCTGACCACATTGCCCGATACGTGGAAACCGCCGCTCGGCGCGGCGTCACCGAAGTCTGCTTCACCGAGCACCTATACCGCTGCGTGGAGTCCCGGTCTGTGCTCGGTGAGTTCTGGGAGGGGCCCAATCGGGAGATGGCTGATTTCTCCCGACGTTTTGTCGAGGTCGATCGGACCCTTTCGATCGAGTCCTATGTGGAAGCGGTGACAGCGGCAAAGGACCGGGGCTTGCCGGTTCTTCTCGGTTTTGAGGTTGACTATTTTCCCGGAACCATCGACTCGGTCAAAGAGTTCCTCGCCCCCTACCCGTGGGATGTTCTGATCGGAGGTCCTCACTGGATTGGTGAGTGGTTGTTCGATGAGCCTGCATTTGTTGCTGAGTTCGCCCGAAGGGGCGGGCAGCAGGTGTATGAGCAGTATTTTGGGTTGGTGGTCGAGTTCCTCGAGTCGGGCACCGTCGACGTGCTCGCCCACCCTGATCGGATCAAGAAGCTGGACATGCTGCCGGATCCGCCCCCGGTCGACCTGTACCGGTCGGTCGCCAAGGCGGCTGCAGGGTCAAAGACGGCAATCGAGATCAACACAGCTGGGGTGAGTGACCCGATCGGTGAGATGTATCCCGCTCCCCGATTCCTGGAGGTGCTCTATGAATCAGGAATCGACTTGACCTTGGCCTCGGATGCCCATAGGCCCGACGACGCCGCCAGGCATTTCGACCTCGCTATTGAGCTGGCTCGGAGTGTCGGATACACAGAGCGGCTCGAATTCCGAAACCGGGTCGCCCGACGCGTGCCTCTCTGAGGTCTCAGCCTCCGTTCGAGCTGCTCGCCTCTACAGTCCAGGTTCCATGTGAGCGGATCAGTTTGTGAAGGTCCCCGCTTCCCAACTTGTCGCTGGCCGCCTGCACCTGGGCGTTGACTTCGGCGTCGTAGGCGGGTCTTTGCACATTGCGGAACACACCCAACGGTGTTGGTCCATAGGGTCCATGTGACAGCCTGCTCAAAGCGAAGGCAATCGATGGGTTGGGACGGGTCTCATCGTGGACCAGGATGGCCTTGGGGTCGACCGAGGAGGAGTCGACGACGGTCGCCTCACCGCCACGCATCACAACTGCTTTCGCTCCGCCATCGAAGACGATGGGCTTTCCGTGTTCGAGATCGATGCGGTTGTGTACCCGCTCTTCTTTGCCGGTCAGCTGGATGAATGCCTTGTCGTTGAACACGTTGCAGTTCTGGTAGATCTCTATGAACGCCGAACCCTCATGCTCGTATGCCGTCTTGAGGATCTCTTGGGTGTGGTTGCGATCCATGTCGAGTGTCCGCGCCACATAGGAGGCTTCGGCGCCGAGAGCCAGGGACACCGGGTTGAACGGGTAGTCGATCGACCCGAAAGGCGAGGATTTGGTCGACTTGCCAACCTCAGAGGTCGGTGAGTACTGACCCTTGGTCAACCCATAGATTTGATTGTTGAACAACAAGATCTTCAAGTTCACATTTCGCCTGAGGGCATGTATGAGATGGTTGCCACCAATCGAAAGCCCGTCTCCATCGCCGGTGATGACCCATACCGATAGATCAGGCCGCGTGGTGGCGACTCCGGAGGCGATTGCGGGTGCACGACCGTGGATCGAGTGCATGCCGTAGGTGTTGACGTAGTAGGGGAACCGCGAGGAGCAACCGATCCCGGAGATGAAGACGAATTCCTCGCGGGGTCTACCGAGACCGGCGAGGAACTGTTGGACAGAGGCCAGGATGGTGTAGTCCCCGCATCCGGGACACCACCGGACCTCTTGATCGGTTTGGAAGTCGCCTCGAGTGTATGAGGGGGCAGTCATTTCACCATCTCCAGAATCTTGTTGGTTACATCAACTACACGGAAAGGTTCCCCGGCGACTTTGTTGAGACCAACGGCGTCGATGAGAAACTCCGCTCGAACCAGTTTGAGTAGCTGGCCGGTGTTGAGCTCGGGAATCAACAGCTTGTCGTAGGAACGCAGAACTTCGCCGAGATTGTTGGGCATTGGGTTCATGTGACGAAGGTGAGCGGTGGCTACCTTCTGGCCCTCATTGCGCACCCTTCGGGCAGCGGCCCGGATCGTTCCGAATGTCGAGCCCCACCCGAGCACAAGAACCTTGGCATCCTCATCACCCGTCACCTCGAGCGGAGGAATGTCATTGGCGATGTTTGACACTTTCCAGGCCCGGGTGTCAGTCATCAGTTGATGATTGTTCGGGTCGTATGAGACGTTGCCCGTTATAGCGTCCTTCTCGAGGCCGCCAATCCGATGCTCCAGTCCTGGCGTTCCCGGCACCGCCCAGGGGCGGGCGAAGGTGTCGACGTTGCGCAGGTACGGGAGGAACTTCCCGTCCGGACCGTTGGGGTTTTCGGCAAACGTGACCTCGATGTCTGGTATCGCATCCAGATCCGGGAGACGCCATGGCTCCGATCCGTTGGCTACGTAATTGTCACTGAGAAGGATGACTGGGGTCATGTACTTGATGGCAATGCGGGCCGCCTCGATCGCCATCTCGAATGCTTCCGATGGTGTCGGTATCGCAAGCACTGGTATCGGTGACTCCCCATGACGGCCATAGAGCGAGAACAGGAGGTCGGACTGCTCGGGCTTTGTGGGCAGCCCGGTCGACGGACCGCCCCGCTGGACATTGATGACAATCAACGGAAGTTCCAACATGAACGCAAGAGAGATCGACTCGCTCTTCAGGGCGATACCCGGGCCTGATGAGCCGGTGACAGCGAGATTGCCGGCAAACGCCGCTCCGATCGCGCTGCCGACACCTGCGATCTCGTCCTCAGCTTGGAACGTGCGGACGCCAAAGTTCTTGTGTCTCGAGAGCTCGTGTAACACATCGGAGGCAGGTGTGATCGGGTAGGTCCCGTAGAAGAGTGGAAGACCCGATTTCTGTGACGCAGCTATCAGACCCCAGGCGAGAGCAGTGTTCCCGTTTACGTTCGTGTAGGTCCCAGGGTGGAGAGCGGCAGGCTTGACTTCGAAGGTGTTCTTGGTCGCCTCCGGGGTGATCCCAAAGTTGTAACCGGCCTTGAACGCCATGGTGTTGGCCGCTGCTACTTCTGGGAGCTTCGCGAACTTCTTCTCGACCCATGCGATCGTGGGTTCGGTCGGCCGGTGGAAGAGCCATGCCATGAGGCCGAGAGCGAAGAAGTTCTTGGAACGTAAGACGTTGCGACCACTGACTCCGCTCCCATCGACAGCCTTTTTGGTCAGGTCGTCCATAGGGACTTTGATCACCCGGTAGCCGTCGAGCGATCCGTCGGAGAGCGGATCCTCCTCATAACCGGCCTTGGCGAGGTTGCGCTCGTCGAAGGCGTCGGTGTTGATCAGCAACGTCCCGCCCTGGCGAAGGTCCTTGAGGTTCTTTTGGAGGGCAGCCGGATTCATCGCCACCAGGCAATCGGGTGCGTCCCCGGCGGTGAGGATGTCGTAGTCCGCGATTTGAACCTGGAAACTCGACACTCCTGGGAGGGTGCCGGCGGGGGCCCGAATCTCGGCCGGAAAGCTGGGGAGGGTTGCCAGGTCGTTGCCAAATAGAGCTGAGGCGTCCGTGAACCGATTGCCGGCAAGCTGCATGCCGTCGCCGGAATCACCAGCGAAACGAACAACGAGGCGCTCGAGAACTTCTGTAGGGGTCGTCGAGGGTTCGGGCGTGGCGATCTCGTCAGCCACAATTCACTTCCTTGTAGGAATCGTAGTTACGGCCGCACATGTTCGATGAGTCATCGGTGCGGCCGTCTTCTTTTGTTTGACTCATCCAAGTCTATCCGTGGTTGGTATTAGGTGAATTCGGCAGCACAGCTTGAAACTTGACCACCTCGGCTCGCTCCAATTCGTTTCCGAGAGCGATCAGGTTGGGTTCAGACCATAGGGGGCCGATTATCTGAATCGACGCCGGTGGTGCACCACTGTCAGCAATGGGCAAGGCGAGCGCCGGGTGTAGGGAATGGTTGATCAGGGCAGAGAA
>JBAVIK010000231.1:0-2113 GCA_049686815.1 Acidimicrobiia bacterium
TTCATGATCGTCGGACTCAGCATCCCCTACCAAGGCTGTTGGCGAGTGACCGCCGAGTATGAGGGGAGCTCGCTGAGCTATGTGACCTGGGTCGAAGGTCGCTAGAGGTCCTCGAACGTATCCTCCGGACCGTCTACGTCTACCGGTCTCACCGCCTCGCTAGCCCGGGTCGCCCATGCCGGGAACGGGAACTCCAGAACCAGTGACACCGGAAGCTTCGACTGACTCAGGATCATCGTGCGGTTTGACGATCGTCGCCCGCTGCCTATGGGGCCACGGCAAGAAGCCGTATTCCTCAACCAGCTTTCCGATGTCCGTAACCATGAATCTACGAGTCGGGTGTGACAGAAATGACCGAAAACCCCCCATCAGACAAAGAAAAACCAGCAATCCCCGCGGGTGACTTAGACGATGAATCACAGTTCGATCGGCTGGTCCCCGACGAGCCAATCGACTGGGTGAAAGACCTGTTCGGAAACGATGTAGAGGAGTGATTCCAACTAAGTCATGTATACGATCCCGAAGTATCTTCTCTGATCGTGAATGAGTCTTCGAACCTGTTCCACATCGCCGAGCCGTCGGATTGGGACCAGCGCACCGACAGTTATGCACCGGCCGCCTTCGAGACGGAAGGGTTCATCCACTGTTCCACCGCCGACCAACTCGAAGCCGTGGCGGCTTCCTTCTATGCCGGACGGGACGATGTGATCCTGCTCACCGTCGACCCCAAGGCCCTCGTCTCAGGGGTTGTCTACGAGGATCTCTATGAAATCGGTGAGGAATTTCCTCATATCTATGGGCCGATTCCGTTGTCGGCCATTGTCGAATCCCGGCCCTACCGGGTCTCCTGAACTTCGGACTTGACACCGAACAGGTGTTCGATAGAGTATCGAACGCACGTTCGGTAAGCCGAATGGCATCAAGCAAAACGCGGGTCCGATCAGGAGGAGAACATGAAGACGGCAACACGTCAGCTTTCCGTCCGGCTGTCAGTGATCCTTGCCGCCGTCCTCACGGTATTCCTTCTGATCGGCGGGCCCGCAGACGCCGAAGGGCCACCACGCCCCGCCACCGAACACGTGGTCAGCTCTGGTGAGACCCTTTGGAGTATCGCCTCGGCCGAAGTGGCTGAGGGCGAAGACGTCCGCAACCTGATAGCCGAGATCAAGGAGACGTCGGGTCTCGCCACGAGCACTCTCCACCCTGGACAGATCCTGCTGATCCCCGGGGGCTGATCTGGCTTCTTCTGTCTACGCTGGGGCGATGCTGTGCCCCTCCTGTGGAGCCACCGAAACCAAGGTCATCGACAGTCGACCTGCCGAGAACGGCAAGGCGATACGACGTCGCCGTCAATGTGAGCTCTGCGACCAGCGTTTCACCACCTATGAGCGTCTCGAACCACAGCTGATGGTGCGCAAGCGGAGTGGGCGCCTCGAAGCGTTCTCGTCACCAAAGCTGGCCTCGGGCATATCCGCCGCATTGGCCGACCGCCCGGTTTCGGGCTCGGCGGTCGAGATACTGGTTGAAGAGGTCGAAGAGGAGTTGCGTTCGACGGGACCCCAGGTCTCCTCGGAGGAGATCGGCCGTGCAGTCTTGGACCGGCTCAGAGGTCTCGACGAGGTGGCTTATCTCCGGTTTGCCTCGGTGTACAAAGAATTCCAGGACGCCGCCGACTTCGAGAAGGAGATGGCCGAGCTGGAGTCAGCCGAGTAGACCGACGAGGGCCTCGTCCGCCTCGACGAGCCGAAGTCTCGCCAATTCGAATCTCTTGTCGGTCGCTTCGGTGAGGATCGTCTCGATTTCGAGGAGCCGCCCGGAAAGACCGTCGATGGCGTCAGATGCCGCCGTCGCGTTGCCAATACGGAGACCGTCCACATAGGCAGCTCTGACATCGTCGAGATCATCGGAGACCAACCTCAGCTCGGTAGCAACCGCATCAAACGTCCCCACAGGCAGTGAGTCGACGATCGACATGAATTTGGATTGCCAGGTTCCGAAAACCAGAACAGCGTCGTCGAGTTCGATCAACGCAGGGTCGGTTTCGAACAACGGTGCCGCCAATATGGGGATGACCGCCGACTGGTAGGTGAGGGTGTCACTGACGATCCTGGTC
>JBAVIK010000232.1:0-11992 GCA_049686815.1 Acidimicrobiia bacterium
AGTGGCGAATGAAACTGGTGATTGCCTTTATCAAGCCGTTCAAGCTCGATGAAGTTGGCGAGGCTCTCAAGGCTGCGGGTATTTCGGGTATGTCGGTCAGCGATATTTCAGGCTTCGGTCGTCAATCCGGCCAGACCGAGGTCTATAGAGGTGCAGAGTATGAGGTCGACTATCTCCCCAAGGTGAGATTGGAGATCCTGGTCACCGAGGAGCTGGCCGTGCCGGTCGTCGAGGTCATCGAGAAATCCGCTCATACGGGTGACATTGGCGACGGGAAGATCATTGTCCTCTCTGTCGACGACGCCGTACGGATTCGCACAGGTGAGAGGGGTGCGGACGCCATCTAACCGGAGTCGACCACTCCTCGAGTTCATCGACCTCCGTGAGTCGTTACGTTTCTCTCGTATCGGCCACGGAGGTCTCGACGTGTGTCGAGCCCTGTCCAAGAGTCTCGACGACGCGATTGCGGACCTCATACCCGATGGAGGGGATTCTGTAGCGATCGTGGCGATCGGCGGATATGGCCGTGGAGAGCTCAGTCCTCATTCCGATGTCGATCTGATGCTGCTCCACGACCTCGACGACGCCTCCATGGCATCGGCTGACCTGTTTCGCCCGCTCTGGGATGCGAAACTCCGTGTTGGTCACTCGAGCCGTACCGTGAAGGAAGCCGCTCGCGCCGCCAGAGAGAGATTTGACACTCACACGACACTCCTGACCAGCCGACTTGTCGCCGGATCAACCGATTTGTTCACGAAGCTGCTCGAGGAGGTCGCCTCCGTGACCAGCGCACGACCTCTGCGCAGCCATTTGGTGAGTGCGGAGAGTGATCGCAGGAACTCCAGCCCGTACCTATTGATGGCCACGGATGTCAAGAACGGACGTGGCGGCCTCCGGACCTTGCAAGGCTTCGAGTGGGAGCGTCGTCGCGAAGCCCTCATCGGCCGCTTCTCATCGGAAACCCAACCCGAGGAGATCGACGCAATGGAGACCCTCCTACGTGTCCGCAACGGATTGCACATCGTCACAGGACGTGCCCACGACACATTTTCCGTCGATCTGAGAGAGCCGGTCGCAAGATGGCTTGGGACAGACGTTCTTGACATCTCAAGTGACCTTGTCCGCGCCCTTCAGAGTGTCGACGGCCTGGCTACCAGAAGGTGGCCCGAGGTCATCGAGCCACCCCGTCGAACAGTCGGAAGACGTGTGTGGAGCCGGGTATCGAGTGGGTCTGACCGGCCAAAGGCTGCGAGGAGCCCGTCGCCTGCAGAATTCATGTGGATTCTTGAAAACGGAGAACTGGGACGGCTCGAGTTCGGGCGTCTCTGGGACGGCGGGCACTTCGGAGAGCTGTTGCCCGAGTGGGCGGTCGTCAGTCCTTTGCCACATCTGGCCCCTTTTCACATCCACCCGGTGGCGTCTCACACCTGGAGAACGGTCGACGAGATGCGACAACTGGTGGCGGGAGAAGATGAGATTGGCGCTATTGCTGCGACCTTGGACGACCCGGACATCCTGCTTCTGGCGGCTTTCCTCCACGACATTGGCAAGGGCCAGGGTGATGACCACTCAATCGCCGGAGCGAGTATCGCTGTCTCTTTCTGTGAGCGCATCGGCATCGCCGGTGTTGGGGCTCGGCTGGTGGAGTCAGCGGTCCGTCTCCACCTCCTGCTGCCGAGAGTTGCCACCAGACGTGATCTGGACGACCCGGCCGTGATCGAGGAGGTCGCTGTCACGATCGGGAGCATCGACCTGCTGCGGATCCTCTATCTGCTCGCGATAGCCGATTCCAAGGCAACGGGGCCAACGATGTGGAGCGAGTGGAAGGCGACCCTTCTCAAGGTCCTGTACACCCGATGTTCCGACTTTCTCAGCGTTGGTCAACCAGACCCTGCCGCGGCGGCTACCACCGTCGGGGAGGTGTTGGCGCTGGTGGGCCACGACCGCGAAAACGAGGTGTCTTCCCATCTGGTCACGATGCCAGAGGAGTATCTGAGAAGCGCATCCGCTGCAGACGTCCTGTGGCATTTGGATCTGATCGCGGCGCTCGATGGTCATTCCAACTTGGGTATCCGTGCCGATTTCCCACACGAGTCAGCCGTGGTTGTCGGTGGTGACCGACCGGGATTCAGGCGGCTCGTGGCCGAGGTGTTTGCGGCAAACGGGATCGATGTTCTCGAGGCGCGGCTCATGGGGAGGTCCGATGGGCTGATCGTCGACTCGTTCCGGGTCAGGGATGACCGCACCGGTACTCACGTTCCGGCGGAACGGTGGAAGACCGTTGGTGGTGACATCGAAGCTGCGCTACGGGGCGATCTGGATACTCGTTCGAAGATGATTGCCCGGGCCGCCGCGTACGCGACGCCGCCCGACTCCGAACGGAAACCAAGCGCAATCAGCTCGATTGACGCGGCATCCGGGGACCTACTGGTGACTGTCAAGTGCTCGGATCGCATTGGCCGTTTGGCCGAGATTCTTGCCGTGTTCAATGAATGTGGCCTCGAAATCCGCCTCGCCAAGCTGGACAGTCGCGAGAGCGAGGTCGTTGACACATTCCATGTCGAGATAGATGAGTCATTCGACACCACAGAGATGCTCGAGATACTGCTACGGCGGATCTCCAGCGCGATATCACCTTGACTGCGATTGGCTCGCTGAACCCATAGACCTGGCTCAAGCGCGGGAAGCCAATAGCATCAGTACGTGGAAGTTCCCGACATGCCGAAATGGGCTGACCGCGAAGTGGCGCCGTATTTGCGTCGTCTCGCCGATCAGCGAGGTCTGTCCCAGCACACCATCTCCGCCTACCGTCGTGATCTGGCCCAGTTTTTTGACTATTGCGAACGATCGGGCGTCGATTCGGTAGCCCTCGTCGAACGCCGACATTGCCGCCGCTTCCTTGCATTCCTCGACACCCGTGGCTACTCACGACGCTCGATGTCCCGGAAGGCCTCGTCGGTTCGCACGTTTTACGCCGACGCCGTAAAGCGGCAGGCCGTCGGGGGCAACCCGTTCGAGGGGGTGACCAGATTGAGGCTATCGAGGCCACTCCCTCATGCGCTACCCGTCAGAACGGTGGCTAATGCAATAGAACTCATCGACATCGGCGACGAGGAAGGCCTCAGGGACCGGGCCATCGTCGAAACGTTGTATGCGACGGGCCTGCGAATCTCCGAGCTTGCCTCGCTGAGAGTCGACGATGTCGGGTCGGATACGGTCACCGTGTTGGGAAAGGGCAACAAGACACGTGTCGTTCCGATTGGCCGCCCGGCGAGAGAGGCCCTCACCGCGTACGTTTCTGGGGGCCGACCCCACCTGGCATCATCTGCGGCCGGGGACACCCTTTGGGTGGGCGTCAGAGGAGGCCCGCTGGGGACCCGGGGGATCCGACGCGTCGTCTCAAAACGGCTCGCAACGTTCCCACACGCACTCCGTCACAGCTTCGCCACGCACCTGCTCGAAGGTGGCGCAGACCTGCGAACCGTCCAGGACTTACTGGGACATACCGATCTGGCCACAACCCAGATCTACACTGCCGTTACCCGTCAGCATCTGAGAGGAACATATGACCGAAGCCACCCGCGAGCCTGAGAAGACTCAGGTCGAGGGACTTTGGGAGAGCTTCAAGGCCTCCGAGGACGCTGACACGCGTGAACGGCTGATCCTCCACTACTCACCCTTGGTGAAGTACGTGGCTGGACGTGTCGGCGCAGGTTTGCCGCGATCCGTGGACCAAAACGACCTGGCTAGCTATGGCTTGTTCGGTCTCATCGATGCGATCGACAAGTTCGAGCCCGATCGCGGATTCAAATTCGAGACATATGCGATCAACCGGATCAAGGGAGCGATTCTCGATGAGTTGCGAGCACTGGACTGGGTTCCACGCTCCGTCCGATCCCGGGCCCGGAGAATCGAGACGGCGATTGTCGACCTCGAACATCAACTCCAGAGGTCTCCAACGGAGGAGGAGCTGGCGCTCAACCTGGAAATGGACGTCGAAGAGCTGCGGGACGCGCTGGCAGAGATCGGTCGTTCCGGCATAGCCGCTCTCGACGAATTCGTTTCGGGCGACACTCAGACATCGATGGGAGAGATGCTCGCTGATCCGGCGGGGATCTCCCCCGAGACTGCTTTTCAGGCCGAGGAGACCCGGCGTGGTCTGGTCGACGCGATCAACCGCCTCCCCGATCGTGAACGGCTCGTAGTGACTCTGTACTACTACGAGGGCATGACACTCGCCGAGATCGGTGATGTGCTTGGTGTCACCGAGTCTCGGGTGTGTCAGATTCATGCCAAGACGATGATGTCCTTGCGCAATCGTCTTGGAGATCCAGCCTGGGGCTGATCAGGACGCGACCTCCACGATCCGAGCATTCGAGAGACTCAAGAGGACCTCAGGGTCTATGCCGATTACGAACCCGCGGCTCCCGGCATTGACGTATGTGGTGTCGAGTCGCGCTATGTCGGATTGAGCGAAAACAGGAAGCTTGGTCCGCAGACCCAGTGGAGAGGTCCCCCCAAACTGATAGCCCGTCCACGCCAGCGCCTCCTTCTGGTTTGCTGGTCTCGTCTCCTTCACTCCGAGAAGACGCGCCAATGTCTTGGTTGAAACCTCCCGATCCCCGTTCATCAGGACGATTACGCCATTGCCTTCATTGGTCGCAAGAACGATCGTTTTCGCCGTCAAATGAGGGTTGATCCCGATGTAGTCGGCGGCACCGAGCGCACCTGGATAGCGGCGGTAGTCGTAGAGGTACTCGGTGTAGGTGGCCCCGGCGTCCCTCAAAGCTCGGATCGCTTTCGTGACCGGGGCCTTCTTCGCTGACACTGCTCAATCCCGAAATGTGACTGGGGCGGCGGTTGCAACGCGATGTTCGTCGGCCTCTAGGAGTGCCTGGTACCGGTCGGGGGTGGTGATCATCAGCAACGCCATCTCGAGCTCAGCCAGGGTTTCGGGCACGGTCTCCGTGTCGACAAGAGCCTCGAGTTCAGCACGACTCTCACTCCCTAGCAACCGAGCCAAGGCCCAGATCGCATGTGACCGGACCAGCGCCGACCGATGTGTGAGATGGTGTCTGATCGAGGGCAACGCTCGCTTTTCACCGGAGTTCCCAGCCGCTACCAGGATGTTTCGTCTGATGTAGCGAGCGTCTTTTCGCGGTACGTACCAATGAGAGAATCTGGCCAGGAGTGTTTCGTCAGAGCATCCCAGGAGTTCGTCGAATGGATATTCGGCGGTCGCATTGTGCAACCACTCAGTGACCTTCTTGCCCGGTGGGCAGGCGATCAGACATTCGTCACACCCATAGATGCGTCTTCCCAGCAATGGCCTGATCCATTGCGGAATCGAGCCCGGTGACTGAAGCCAGGTCGCGAGGCACCGTCGAGCGTCCAGCCCTGTATCGGTGATCGCACCCGTCGGGCAGGCGGGAATGCAGGCAATGCAGGTCCCACAACCTCGTGACATCGGAGCGGTCGGAGCAAGCGCGGCGTCGGTGACGACCGACCCAATCAATAGCCATGGCCCGTGACCAGGAGTGAGGACCATCGTGCTCTTTCCGATCCATCCCAACCCTGATCGAGCTGCGGCCGCTCGATCAGCCAGTCGATTGTCATCTATCAGGATTTCCGCTCGGCGTCCGTCCTGCTTGAGATAGCGAGCCACGGTCTCCGCGGTCTCCCGAAGTGGTTGATAGCTGTCCTTGGTGGCGAACCGAGCAATCAAACCACCGCGGTCCGGCTCAGAAGTGGCTGTCGTGATGTACTCGTGGCCCAAGACGACGATGCTCACCGCCCAAGGGAAACTCAATCTGACGTCCGTGGCCAATTGTGGGTCGTCATAGGTGAAGTGGAGTGGGCCACCCATACCTGCGACCTGACGCTCAACCAGCGCCGCTCTCGCCTCGCTGAAGGCGTCGGCCGACGTGACCCCAAAGCCGACGGCGCCCTCGACCGTCGCAAGAAGTCGGAGATCTTCGGTGGCTGCAAGGGCAGGTTCGATTACCCAAGAGTAAGACTGAACCGTAGAATTCAGCCCATCACGCACGCTCGTGAATCCCTCACTGGTCGCTCTCTACTTTGACAACCGGGTTTGAGTCTGAGTCTTTGACACGGACACAACCCTTGGTTGCCATCCGCAGAGGTCGTAAGAGGGTCGCCTCCTTGGGAGACGGGGACATGGTCCAGCGAGCGGAGGAATTGAACCAGAGAGGAGCAATTGTGGCTGAAGTCACAATGAAACAGCTCTTGGAGGCCGGCGTTCATTTTGGGCATCAAACCCGACGCTGGAACCCCAAGATGCGTCCCTATATATATGGGGAACGCAACGGAATTCACATCATCGACCTTCGACAGACCGTCGTTCAGATTGCTGAGGCGGCCGACTTCGCCCGCAATGTGGCGGCCGATGGAGGTTCGGTCCTTTTTGTCGGAACCAAGAAGCAGGCACAGGGCCCCGTCGCCGAGAACGCACTGCGTTCGGGCCAGCCCTATGTGAACTATCGGTGGTTGGGCGGGATGCTGACCAACTTCCGCACGATTCAGAAGAGAGTCTTCTACATGCGTGAGCTACGTCGCATGGAAGAGACCGGTGAAATGGAGACTCTCCCCAAGAAGGAGCGTCTCCGTCTTCGTCGAGAGCTCACCAAACTCGAGGCCAACCTCGGTGGTGTCGCCGAATTGCAAAAGCTGCCGGAAGTCGTATTCATTGTCGATGTCAACACCGAGGCGACTGCTGTCAAAGAAGCAGATCGTCTGGGGATTCCGATCATCGCGTTGGTCGATTCGAATTGTGATCCAGACGCCATCGACTTTGTCGTCCCTGGCAACGATGACGCAATTCGGGCCGCGGACTTGATTGCGGGTGCGATCGCCGATGCAGTTATCGAAGGCAAGGAAATCGGCAAGAAGAACAAGCCATCCAAGGCCGATGAGCCGGCGATGGCAGAGCGAGACTCTTGATCTCCGAGCAAATGACCAACATCACAGCAAAAGACGTCCAGAAACTCCGCCACGACGCCGGTGTCGGGATGATGGATGCCAAGAAGGCATTGACCGACGCCGAGGGCGATATCGACAGGGCTTTTGAGCTTCTGCGAGAGCGTGGTCAGGCGAAGATGGCCAAGCGAAGCGAACGCGAGGCGAACGAAGGTGTTGTCGGTGCGTATATCCACATCCAGAACGAACGTCCCACCATGGGTGTTCTCGTTGAACTGGTTTGTGAGACCGATTTTGTCGCCAAGAGTGACGAATTCAGGGACACTGCCAACGATATCGCAATGCATATCAGTTGGGGCGACCCTCGTTGGGTGACTCGGGATCAGGTGGACGCCGATGAGCTGGCCAAGGAGCGAGAGCTGATCGGACGCCAAGCGGAGGGTGAGGGCAAGCCGGCCGAGGTGATCGACCGGATTGTCGATGGCAAGATCGAATCCTGGTACGGAGACAACGTCCTCTATGACCAGAAGTTCGTCAATTCAGATAAGTACGACGGGACCGTTGGCGATATGGTCGCGGCCTTGGCTTCGAAGATGGGCGAGAACATTTCGGTGAATCGCATTTCGCGAATCTCGGTTGGGAATTAGGAGAGCGTTTGTCTGACACTCCAGCTCGACGCGTCCTGCTCAAGTTGTCCGGAGAGGCGTTTGCCGACCCCGAGATCGGGTACGGCATCGATTCGTTGACCGTTCACCGTGTCGCCGGCGAGATCGCCGAGGCGCTGCAGTCCGGCGTCGAGGTGGCCGTGGTCGTTGGCGGTGGCAACATCTTCCGGGGGGTTTCCCAGGCCGCAAAGGGGATGGACCCGGCAACCGCCGACTACATGGGGATGTTGGCCACGGTGATCAACGCCCTCGCCCTGCGAGACGCTCTCGAGAGTCAAGGTGTGGACACACGGGTCCAATCGGCGATCACGATGCAAGAGCTTGCCGAACCCTACATCAGGCTCCGTGCGATTCGTCACCTCGAGAAAGGTCGCGTGGTCATCTTTGCTGCGGGAACCGGCAACCCGTTTTTCACAACCGATACCACCGCGGCATTGAGAGCTATCGAAATCAACGCGAGTGGTCTGCTCAAGGCGTCGATGGTCGATGGGGTCTACGACGCCGATCCGGCGGAGAACGCAGATGCGAACCGTCTGACCGAACTGACCTATATGGAGTTCATCGCAGGTGAACTCCGTGTCATGGACACCACGGCAGTTACGATGTGCAAAGAGCACGAGGTTCCGATCCACGTCTTCGACATGACTGTCCCTGGCAACATCGTCAAGGCTGTTCGAGGCGATCAGATCGGCACGGTGGTCCACTGAGGAGCGAGGAAGAATGATCAGCGATCTCTTGACTGAGGCTGAGCAAAAGATGGAGATGGCGATAGAACATGTCGCCAATGAGTTCTCCACGGTGCGGACCGGTCGAGCCAACCCCCAACTGCTCCATCGAATAACGGTCGACTACTACGGCACACCGACCCCTTTGCAACAACTGGCTTCAATCGGTGTGCCCGAGCCCCGCTTGCTCGTGGTTCAACCATTTGACAAATCGACTGTTACCGATATCGAACGGTCAATTCAGAATTCGGATCTCGGGCTGAATCCCACCAACGATGGCACCGTCATTCGTATCGCATTCCCGCCACTGACGGAGGAAAGGCGCAAAGAGCTGATCAAGGTCGTCCATCGTATGGCTGAGGACGGCAGGGTTGCGGTGAGGAACATTCGTCGTCACTCGAAGACCGATATGGAGGCGCTCCACGGAGAGATCTCCGATGATGATATTCACAGGGGCGAGGACGAGTTGCAGAAACTCACGGACGCATGGGTCGAGAAGATCGACAAGCTCATGGGTAACAAGGAAGAGGAGCTGCTCGAGGTCTGATGTCTGATCGAGGTCCAACAGATCCGAACGATCGCGGATTCAACCGTCCGTGGGAGGTTGATGAGCAAGACGACGCCGTAGAGGGGTCCGAAGAGCACACCGCCGAGGTCTTGTCACTTCCCGGGCTTGAAGACACCCTGGCCAATCCCGTCGAATCAGACCCCGTCGAGGATCCCCTGACGTTCGCTGAGGACGCCACTATCTCTGACGAGACCGAAAGCGATGAGGCTGCTGTCGACGCCAACGATCCCCCGGCCGGAGATGACCCCAATTGGGATGTCATGGCCGAAGGGCCGTCACATCTCGACCAGTACACCTCGGACGAGTACATGGCAGCCACGACCCAGGAGTATCAGGGGCTCGCCGAAGACGTGACCCGAGCGGCAGGTGAGGATTGGCAACAACAAGCAGTCGCTGCTGCCGTCCCGGGAGTCGAGAGTGGCCTGGTTGGGTTCGAGGATGTCGGCGCTGCTGCGACTGAATCAGAGGAGTCTTACGAGGCGGCGGAGCAGGCCGCTTCCTCAGATCTCACCATGCGAGTCGCCTCGGCTCTGGTGATATTCGGTCTGTTCCTCGGAAGTCTTCTCCTGGGGGGCTGGTGGTTCTCCGCATTCGTGATCCTGGTGATGATCGTGGCGGTCGGCGAGCTCTATGCAACCGTGCGAGTACACGCCTACAAGCCGCTGGCGCTTTTCGGGTTACTTGGCGTGACCCTCATCGGTCTGGGTGCCCACAACTGGGGGCCGGCAGCCATCGGTGGCTGGGCCGCTGTGATGACTGGTGCAACGTTGCTCTTCTTCGCGGTGACGCCCCGACAGCGACCACTCGAGAACGCGTCGGTGACGATTCTCGGGATGATCTGGGTGGGGATGCTCGCATTCGCGATTCTTGTTGGGTTGGGACCGCATCCGATCGCCTACATCATCTTCCTGGTCTTGCTCATTGCCCTCAACGACACCGGCGCCTATTTCGTCGGGCGAGCCTTCGGTCGACGGAGACTGGCTCCGGTGGTATCACCTGGTAAGACGATCGAAGGATTCGTAGGAGGTCTGATAGTGGCCGCGATTGCCGCCTCGGTCATGGTGACCTTCCCCGCTTGGGAGACCATCGGGTTGGCCAAGGGTTTGGCGGCCGCGGTTGTGGTCGGGATCTTTGTGCCTCTCGGTGACCTGGCCGAGTCGATGGTCAAAAGGTCCATTGGCGTCAAGGACATGGGCTCGGTACTCCCCGGACATGGTGGGATGCTCGATCGCATCGACGGGTTTCTGTTTGCTGTTCCTGCTGTCTATATCCTGTTCAGGGCTTTCGGCCTGCTGTGAGCAGCCCCGTTGTCGTCCTCGGGGCGACCGGGTCAATTGGCACCCAGACCCTCCAAGTCGCCACTTCATTGGGTATTCAGATAGCGGGCCTCGCCGCGAGACGGCCCTCACCGGAGTTCGCAACCATCGTCGGACGCCATCCGGACGCTGCCGTTGCGGTGGCCGGTGGATCAGCGGAGGATCGGGAGTCTTTTTCTAGACTGGTGGGGCGCAAGGTTTCATTTGGGTCCGAAGAGGTGCTTGCGCTTGCCGCCATGACTGGAACAACCGTTGTGAACGGAATCGTCGGCGCAGTCGGTCTTCGCTCGAGCATGGCAGCCATCGAAGCCGGGAACCGGCTTGCCCTCGCCAACAAGGAAAGTCTCGTAGCCGGGGGACCGGTTCTGAAGAAGGCACTGGCCGTCGGTGGCGAGTTGATTCCAGTCGATTCCGAACATTCCGCCCTGTACCAGTGTCTCATCGGAGAGAAAGTCGAGAACGTAGGTCGTCTCGTGCTCACCGCGTCTGGTGGACCGTTTCGCGGTCGGAGTGCCGAGAGTCTTGCCGGCGTAACCCCGAAGGAGGCCCTGCAACACCCCACCTGGGAAATGGGTCGGCGGATCACCGTCGACTCCGCAACCTTGTTCAACAAGGGCCTCGAAATCATCGAAGCCCACTTTCTCTTCGATGTTCCCTATGAGCGGATCGATGTCGTCGTTCATCCCCAGTCGGTGGTGCATTCGGTGGTCGAATTCGTTGACGGTTCGTGGAAGGGCCATATCGGTCATCCCGATATGCGGATACCGATTCAGTATGCGCTGACCGCACCCGATCGGGCACCATCGCCCGCCCCGCGTTTCGAAATGGCTGGCCTGACCTTGGAATTCGAGGCTCCCGATCGTGAGACATTTCCGGCGATCGACATCGCTTTCGAGGCCGGTCGATTAGGTGGGTCGGCTCCGGCCGTCCTCAACGCTGCCGACGAGGTGGCCGTCGACGCATTTCTCCAGGGGAGGCTGGGTTTCCTCGGGATCTCCGAAGTGGTTAAAACCACGCTCGCCCAGGTCGAATGGCGTGCGCTCAACGAGGTCGAAGATGTGGTGGATGTCGATCGGGAAGCCCGGTCCACCGCCTCCAATCTCATCGCGTCCGTCTGCTGATTACCCATGAGGGCCATGTAGCCTGACTGACATGCTTGGTGGGCTGGCCGCTGCTTTCGCCATTGTCTTCTTCGTCACCGCTCATGAGGCGGGCCACTTCCTCGCGGCCAAAGCGGTGGGGATGAAGGCCACCCAGTTCTTCTTCGGCTTTGGACCGAAGATCTGGTCGACCCGGCGTGGCGAGACCGAGTACGGATTCAAATGGATCCCCTTGGGCGGCTATGTGCGCATCATCGGCATGAACCCGCTGGAGGAGGTCTCCCCGGAGGATATCGGTCGCACCTATCGGGAGAAGAAGTTCTGGGAGAAGAGCGTCGTGGTTCTCGCCGGGGTCGGAATGAACTTCCTGCTGGCATTCATCATGTTCTATGGGCTGGTGATGTTCAACGGTGTGCCGGTTCTAGTCGATGAGGAACCAGTACCGATCCCGGTTGTGAGCGTGGTAGTCGCCGACTCTCCCGCTGACGCCGCAGGTCTGGAACCGGGCGACGTGATCGTCGCCGTCAACGACAGTGCCGTGTTCGAGTGGGAGGACGCGACCGAAGCATTGACGTCTGCTGGTCCGGGCCCCGCCGAGCTGACTTTCGATCGTGACGGTCAAATCGCGACTGTTTCGGTTGATTTGGCCGAGAGCGAGAACATTGCCGGTGCCGGATTTCTC
>JBAVIK010000233.1:0-3608 GCA_049686815.1 Acidimicrobiia bacterium
GGCGACAGGCCGGATTGACACTGGACCAGGTCGGCGTGTTGGTTGGAAAGCCTGCTCCCTACCTCTCCCTCCTGGAGAACGGGAAGAAGGAGCCCCGGGTGAGTCTCATCATCGAACTGGCCAACGCCGTGGGTGTCGACGTCAGTGAGCTGCTCGATGTCACTCCCCCATCACGACGCGACGCGCTCGAGATCTCCCTCCTCCGCTCCCAGCAAACAGCGTTGTTCGACTCATTGGACCTCCCGACGATCAAGCCCACCGCAAAGCTGGACAACCAGACTCTCTCTCACATCGTCGGTCTCCACGACGCACTCCGGGAGAGGTCGGGTCTCGAAGCCGCCGGATCGGAGGAAGTGCGTCGTGCCAACGGCGCGGTGCACCACCATCTCATCGACCGGAACGGATACCTGTCAGAAGTAGAAGAGGCAGCTCGTCATGCCCTCATCGCCTCGGGCTACTCAGGCGATGGGCCGTTCTCCTCCCGCAACCTCCTCGACCTGACCACGTCAGCAGGCTTCGAGCTTGCCCCCATCGACGACATGCCCGGTTTTGCCAGGTCGATCATCGACACCGCCGGCCACAAGCTGTATATCGCCCAACGAAACGAACTGAGAACGCGTCAGGCCCGCAAAGCTGTGTTGCAGACACTTGCCGGATTCCTCCTCGACCACGAGACCGAGCCCGACCTGGAGACCTTTCTACGTCAGCGCATGGAGACTGCATATTTCGCTGCGGCGGTGCTGGCCCCCGAAGAGGTGGTCCTGCCACGACTCATGGTCGCCAAGGAACATCACGACATCGACGTCGAGGACGTCAAGGAGTTGTTCTACGTCTCATACGAAATGGCAGCATGGCGTACCGCCAACCTGTTGACCAGGCACTTTGGCATACCCTGTCATCTCATCGTCAGTGATGAGATGGGAACGATCGTCAAGGGATACGCCAACGACGGTGTGCCGGTCGAACGTGACGAACACGGCGGCATGGAGACGCAACGCCTATGCCGTTGGTGGGGTTCACGTTCGACTCTCGAATCGAGTGATCGCTTTGGGACCCATCACCAGTACACCGACACCCCCGACGGCACCTACTTCTGCACTACCCACGTGGAAGCGGGGAAGGATCCGGCGCACGCCATCACCCTCGGGGTGCCTTTTGACGAAGCTCGATGGTTCCGTGGACGCGACACGGTCAATCGTCAGACCTCGACATGTCCCGATCCGACTTGTTGCAAGACACCATCTCAGGATCTCAAGAACCGTTGGGGAGACAAAGTGATCGTCTCGGCCCGCTCCCAGGCGCGCATCCTGGGGATGATGGCCCCCGACCCTTATCCAGAGTTGGACATGCCAGAGGTGTTAGCGGTCGTAGAAGCGCACTCGCACAGCTGAAGTCAGAGCTTCTTGATCTGATCCCCGGTCCGGACCGTCCCACCGTTGACAACGGTGGCGTTGACCCCGCGAAGCCGGAGCTGTTTGCCACGGTCGCTCAAGGTCGCCTTCAGCATGTCCCTGCCGAACCTCTTGGAAAACTTCGCACAGCCGGTGTGGGGCACCTCTGAGATCTCCAACACGACCTCGCCGACCTCGACCCGTGTTCCCGGTGGCGTGTTGGCAACGCTGATGTCGAAATCGACGTAGAGCTGGTCTCCGGCGAGCTCCCAGCCCTCTCCCTCAGGTGTGATGGCATCGGCGAAACGCGAATTCATCAGTGTCACCTGGGCATGACGACTGACGTGTTCACCCACCGAGGCCCGCTCCAGCCAGTTGTCGCCATCCAGACCGGCGTCACTACTCACATCGACAACTTCGACGACCGTTCTCAGATTCTCCGCCGGTCGCACCGCGATCAGTTGCAAGGTCCCCACTTGCTTTGGCGATGACATCACATCCGAAATCGCCGCTTCCAGGTCGATGGTTCTCGTTGTCATGAACCTCATTATGGCCTGGGGAGCGGTCAGCTTGACCACTCCCCAGACCTAATTCGTTGCGACTACTCGGAGCGAAGCGCCACTGCGGGTGTGATCGCCGCCGCTCGTTTCGACGGAATCGCCGCAGCGAGCAGTGCCGCCGCGGTTGGCACGATCATCACCACCGCCAAGCCAACCCAGGGCCAGGAGAACTGGAAGTCGGCATCGCCGAACGTGTCCGAACTGACGATGACCTGATAGGCGGTGATCAACCCGAGGACCGCTCCTATGGCCACCCCTTGGATTGCGACGAAACCCGACTCGACCAGGAACGAACGTCGAATCGTTCCCGCCTGGGCTCCGATGGCGCGAAGCACACCGATGGCCCGACGGCGCTCATGCACTGCCCTGACCAGAACCACCGCCAACCCGGCGATACCGATGAGCAGGCCGAGCGAGAGAAATCCCTGGAACAGTCGGAAGATCCCGATTGTCTCGGCGACTTCGGCTTCGACACTCGAGTCGAAAGTCTGGGCATCCATGCCGTAGTCGATCAGTGCCGCATTCAGCCTTCCCGCGACCAACTCGGCGTCGGTTCCAGCCTCTGCGCTCACATAGAACTGACCACTGAGCTTCTCCAAGTCGCTGTCCACCAGATCGGCACTCGCGTATGACCCGGCGAAGACGAAGTCGCTCGCCAGAACACCCACGATGGTCATCGTCCTCTTCTCACCGCTCTCGGTGATCAGTTCGACTCTTTCTCCGGGCAGATACCGTTCGCCTCCGGGGCCACTCCCGTTGTCGAGAAAGAAGTCGTCGACTATCAGCAGTGAGGAGTCACTGATCACAGCCTCGAAAGCAGCCATGTCGGTCTCATACTCGGGCAGACGACTACCCAAGACCGGGGCAGACAACTGGATCAGCCGCTCGTCGAATCCGGTGACCCTCCATGGAAGTGGATCGTCTTCGCCTTCGACGTCAAACTCGGCGAATGCTCGAGTGAGCGGTGCGGCCAAAGCCACTCCTTCCACATCACTCACCTGCTCGAGAGTCGCCGGGTTGTAGGCGGCTGAGGCGGCGACGATGTCGAATCCAGCGGCACTGTCGTCAGCCAGAGACGACGTCTGATCGGACATGATCTGTGAGAACACCGACAGGAACGTGATGGTGAACACCACCAGCGAGAACATTCCCAAAAGCAGGCCCGTACGACCCCGGCGGGCTAGCGGGTACACGAGACCAAGACGGGTCGACAACCCGGCCCCTGCTCTCGACATCCCGTTGATGGCTTTGGACCAGACCGCGGAAGCCGAGGCTGAGAGGGTCACCGCCGCCGCGACCAGAACGACGCCCTGGACCACAAACACGTCGATGTCCGCCTCACGCATCACGTCGGGGAACAGACTGAATACGAGTATCCCCCAAGCCATCGCGATCGTCGACCCGACGACTCCCGACCAGCGGTCCCCGAGGATCGGCCTCATCAGGGGGATCAGTGAGAAGGCGACCAGCGGAACACCCGCCATTGCCGCAGCCTGAACCTCTTGGGTCAGCCCGAGATAGGCGATCCCTCCACCAACAACCAGCCCAACCGCTGACAGCAGGTAGGTCCGAAGCCGCCCCCTGCGTGAAGGTGGTTGAGGCAGGTCGCGAATCGCGGCGATCACATTGAAGTTGGAGATCCGGAGCGCCGTGACCC
>JBAVIK010000234.1:0-2541 GCA_049686815.1 Acidimicrobiia bacterium
GCCGGTGTGGTGAACGAGGTAGTCGTCTATCCGGGGGCGCCTCACTCATTCTTCGACAGGAAGTATTCGGAATTCGCCGACGAATCCGCCGACGCCTGGAACCGCGTTCTGAACTTCATCGACATCAACAGCTGATCGAGGATCTCGGCTCCATTCCGGGGGCATTCAAGTTGACATATGGTTGCGGTTGACGTTCAGTTGCGCGACAATGTCGCTATGAGCAGCACCACGACTGATCCGGCGACCGTGGCTCGTGAGCTCGTCGAAGGCAGCGATGAGACTTGGCTTCGAGAGCTCGTCGACCTGCTCGATCGGGAGATCAAGAGAAGACCATTGGAGCGAACCCTCACCCTTTGGGACCTTTCCAATGCCGCCGCCGCCCGGGTGTTCGGGGTGAGTCGACAGGCCTTTTCGAAGTGGCTGGTTGGGGGCACTCCAGCCGATCGCTCTGACGATGTCGCCAGAGTTGAGGCCATCACCGATCTCCTCGACCGCTACGTGAAAAGGGAGCGGATTCCTGCGGTGGTACGCAGACCAGCTGCCATCTTCGGAGATCAGAGCCTGATCGAGATGCTCGAGAATGGGTCGTATCGGGCTGCCGCAGATCGGGTTGCTGACATGTTCGACCTACGCAGAATCCAGCCTTGATCCCGGTCGTCACCCGGTTACGCGACGGCCACGACTGGCTACGTGTGGCCGACCCCTCCTGGTCAGACCCACTCGATCCGACGTATGCAGCGGATCACGGCGGACGATGGAACCCGCCCGGGTCCTTTCCGACTCTCTATCTCAACGAAGATCTCGGCACTGCCCGAGCACAGGTACTGAAACTCCTCGAAGGCTCGCCAGTCGAACCGGAAGATCTCGACCCTGGGTTCGATCTGGTTGTCGCCAATCTGCCCACGGCTCAAGATGTGGCTGATGCGGCCAGCGATCCAGGATTGCGCGCTCTCGGTCTGCCCGAGACTTACCCAGTTCACGGCAACGGGAGGCCAGTGCGTCACGAGACGTGCCAGCCAGTAGGCGCCAAGGTCCATTCAGCAGACTTGCGCGGTGTTCGCGCACGATCTGCTGCGACCGCCGACCGGACCGGTCACGAACTGGCTTGGTTCCCCGCACGAGTCAGTTCCAGAGCCTCCATGGTGACAAGGCTTGATTTCGATGGCTGGTGGTACCGGTCGGAGGCTGGTCGACAGATGTTCCCTTGAATGGGAGCACATATGTTGACCAAAGGGAATGTTGGCCGAAGCCTGTTGACGCGGGGTCGCTGAGGAAAGGCACCGCGACCCGACCGGTTCCGACGTGAAGAATCCCCCAGGATCACCCTCCGATGTCGCGTCGAACCGATCCCGGTCGTAGGGGTAAACCCCGATAGGCCAAAACAGCCGGGAAACCGAACATATGGGTATGACCACCTATCTGAACACGGTTCGTCGGATGGCCGAGAGGGCACCAGCAGAGCGAAATCGAGTAGTCGACCTGATGCGTGTGGTCTCGATCCTGGTCGTTGTTTTCGGCCACTGGCTGATGGCAGCCGTCACCATCGAGGGTGGGGCGCTGGTGCCCGGTCATCTGCTCGACCTGGCGGCCTGGACCCATCCGCTCACCTGGCTGCTCCAGGTGATGCCGATCTTCTTTTTCGTCGGCGGATTCTCCAATGCCCTGTCCTGGAGATCGGCACGACGACGAGGGGAGACCTACAGCGCCTGGTTGAGGAGTCGGTTGCGTCGCCTCACCATTCCGGTTGTCCCGCTGCTGTTGGTGTGGGGAGTCGCCGGCTGGGTGGCCTTGGAGGCCGGTGTCGACTGGGAGATCCTCCAGATCGCCTCGCAAGTTGCGATAGTCCCGACCTGGTTCCTCGCAGCCTACGTCGTGATCGTTGCGCTAGCACCTGCGGCCTTGGCAGTCTGGGAGAGGTTCGGCTGGTGGTCGTTCACTGTCGGAGTTGTGCTGGCAGGCCTCACCGATTTGATCTCGATCGGTCTTGACATCGACTCCCTCGGGTTCTTGAACTATGTGTTTGTTTGGGGATCGGTCCACCAACTCGGGTATGCCTGGGTGGACGGGAAGATCGGTGGCATGCCGCGTCGGCTCGCCATGGGACTGACGGGTTTCCTGGGTTTGGCAGCTCTGGTGTGGGCGGGCCCATATCCGATGGCAATGGTTGGCCTCGGTGGGGAAGTGACCAACAGTTCGCCACCCAAGGTCACTCTGGTGTTCCTGGCAATGTTCCAGGCGGGCCTGGTACTGCTCGCCGAGCCGGCATTGAAGCGTCTCATGACCCGCCCATGGGCGTGGACTCCAGTTGTCGCGGTGAGCGCTCAAATCATGACCATCTATCTGTGGCATCTCACCGCCATGGTCGCTGTCATCGGTGCTGGGCTGGCGCTCGGAGGTTTCGGGTTCGGTCTGGAGCCGGTGACCGCATCGTGGTGGTTGACCCGACCCGTGTGGTTTGTTGTTTTGGCCGCAGTCACAGGTTTGCTTGCCATGATGTTCGCCCGCTTCGAGCGACCTGGCCCAGATCCAAGACCCGCACCC
>JBAVIK010000235.1:0-8492 GCA_049686815.1 Acidimicrobiia bacterium
GTTGTGACCACTCAAATCCCTTGCCTCGGTGAGATATCCGACGACCGTGGTCGATTCAGCTACGGGTCAGCTACGGGTGCCCAGGAGCAATGACATAGCCTCGGAGCGGGACGCCGGGTTGCTTTCCAAGATCCCCCTCACTGCCGAGGTGACGGTGACTGCTCCAGCCTTCTTGACACCCCTCATCGACATGCACAGATGCTCCGCTTCGACTACCACCAGCACACCGAGAGGGTTGAGACGATCATCGAGACAGTTGGCGACCTGAGCGGTGAGCCTTTCCTGCATTTGCGGCCGACGGGCGTAGCCCTCGACGAGTCTGGCCAGCTTGGAGAGACCGGTCACTCTTCCCCTTGGCATGTAGGCCACGTGTGCCTGTCCGTGAAATGGCACAAAATGGTGTTCACACATCGAATAGAACGGGATCTCACGCACCATTACGAGCTCCTGATAGTGCTCCTCACCAAAGAAGGCATCGATCTCGTCTCCGGGATCCCGATGAACTCCTTCAAAGACTTCTGCGTAGAACCGGGCGACACGACCTGGGGTCTCCAATAGTCCTTCCCGATCCGGGTCCTCGCCGATTGCCTCGATGATCTCCCTGACCGCTTTTTCGATTCGACCCTGGTCTATCTGTTCCATCGTGGTTGGAAACCTGGTCGGGAGCCAGAGAAATTCCCCAGAAAACAGAATGGGTTGACAATGATGTCGAAATGACTGTATGGTGACATCACTATGACATCATTCATGATGTCACCAGAGAAGGAGAGCCACGATGTTGGTGAACACAGATGCAGTTCAGGCGATCATGGAGGATCGGATACGCAAGGCAAGAGGGCGACGTAGCTGAAATGCAGCTATCCCATATTGTCACCGGGCTGGAAAACGCGGTAGACACGCAGCTCCGGCTCGCAGGTGCCGAGGTGGCCATCGCAGGCGAGCAATTCATGGCCGCCCTGATGCCTGCGATACGCGAGGCGCTCATGAACGTGATCACGATGGCCGCAGCCGAGGTGAACGGTCAGCTCGAAACTCAGCGACTGGAAGTACGCATTTCGGACGGCGACCCGGAACTCGTGATCTCCGACGACCCCGGAAGAACCACCCATCCCCCCACAAGCGCCGAAGGAGACGACGCTGAGGCCCGAATCACCGTCCGGCTTCCCGCCTATCTCAAAGACCTGATCGGAGACGCGGCCGACGACTCCGGGGCGTCGGTTAACACCTACGTCATCGAGACCCTGCGGGCCTCCACCACTCGCAGTGGAAAAAGGGGCGGGCCAACCCACCATCGAACAACCCTCGAGCTGTGATTACCAAAGAATTCCAGGCCGACACCGGCTCCAAGCTTGATGTGCGGATTTTTGCGGGACGCGTTGAGATTCGCTCAGGTGAGTCGGGGGTGGTGAGAGTCGAAGTGGAGACCCACGACTCCGGATTCGTCGTCGAACAGCGTGGTGACCAGATCCGGGTCCATCGGGATCGAACAACCGGATGGTCATCAAGCGGTAGTGACTATGTGGTCATCTCCACGGGTGACAAACTCGACGTCACAGTCACTACCGCCTCAGCGAACATCGAATGTCACACACCCCTCGGCGACGTGTCCACCAAGACCTCATCCGGCGCCACCGAAGTCCACCAAGCAAAGAGTGTCATGGCAAAATCCGCAAGTGGCGACATCACCCTCGGGACGGTGAGCAACGATGTGACGATCACCACGGCGTCGGGTGACGTGGTGATGGAGACGGCCGGGGGGAAATCTCACGTCTCCGCCGCTTCCGGTGACATCCACATCCACCACGGATCCGGGTCTGTGGTCGCTTCAACGGCCTCGGGTGATATCAGCATCGATAGATTCGAAGGCCATCAGGCGATTCTCAAGACTATCTCGGGTGAGGCAGAAGTTGGTATCCCTGCAGGCACAAAGGTCGATCTCGACGCCACACTCATGTCGGGGAAGTTGGTAACCCCTCCGCCCATCGCATCCATCCAACCGGGAAACCGCGAGATGACGCTCCGGGCCAAGCTGGTCTCCGGGAACCTGACGATACGAAGGGTCGAGGCTTAGGAGCCCCTAGACCGGTTCCGGGCCAGGCTGGCGACCCGTGCGGGGCAATTTGCGGCCGAGTTTCAATGACTCGGTGACATCATCGTCGGGTTGCTTCACTTCTTCGGCGGCTGCGATGTCGTCCTCGCGCGGCTGGGGGAGGATTGGCTCCTCCGGATACTTGATCCTCAGCGAGCCGGAGGCGTCGTGTTCCCACTTCGGCACATCGAAGAAAAGGTCGGCAACCTCGTTCTTGTCGACGGTCTCCCTTTCGAGGAGCGCGTCGACCATTCGCCTCATCGCATCGGAGTGCCGCTCGATGATTGTCTGTGCTTCCTGATGCGCCGCAGTGATGAGCAGGCGGACCTCTTCGTCTATGAACGCCGCGACCTGATCTGAATAGTCCTGCTGACGTGCGTAGTCACGACCCAGGAACACCTCGGATGCGGGCTTTCCGTATTGCATCGGGCCGAGCTTGTCACTCATCCCGTACTCCATCACCATGCGACGGGCGATGACCGTTGCCTTCTCGATGTCGTTGGCGGCGCCAGTGGTGGGGTCAGCAAAAATGAGCTCTTCGGCCGTACGCCCCCCGAGGAGCATCGCCAACTGATCGACGAGCTCGCTCCGACGGGAAAGGTATTTGTCATGGGTCGGCAACGCGAGTGTGTGCCCAAGCGAGCGACCTCGGGCCACGATCGTCACCTTGTGGACCGGATCGGAGTTCGGCAGGGCGAACCCAACCAGCGCGTGTCCGGTTTCGTGATATGCGATCACTTCTCGCTCGTCGTTCGTCATCACCTTGCTCTTGCGCTCGGGGCCCGCGATCACCCGATCAATTGCCTCTTCGAGCTCGAGCATCGTGATCTTCTTGTTTCGCTTACGCGCAGCCAGCAGAGCTGCCTCGTTGATGAGATTGGCCAGGTCGGCTCCGGTGAATCCGGGCGTGCGCCGAGCCAGCACCGCGAGATTGATCTCGTCAGCCAGGGGCTTGCCCTTGGAATGAACCTCGAGAATCGCCTCTCGTCCCTCGATGTCGGGGGCATCAACGACGATCTGACGATCAAATCGACCCGGACGCAACAAGGCCGGATCCAAAATGTCGGGTCGGTTGGTGGCTGCCATCACGATGACGCCGGTGTTCCCCTCGAACCCGTCCAACTCGACCAGAAGCTGGTTGAGCGTCTGCTCACGTTCGTCGTGGCCACCGCCCAGACCGGCGCCACGATGTCGGCCTACGGCATCGATCTCGTCGATGAACACGATTGCTGGAGCACTCTGCTTTGCCTGCTCGAAGAGATCTCTCACCCTGGCGGCACCAACACCAACGAACATCTCCACGAAATCAGAACCGGAGATGGACATGAATGGGACTCCTGCCTCGCCAGCCACGGCTTTGGCCAGAAGGGTCTTACCTGTGCCAGGAGGGCCAAAAAGAAGAACACCCTTGGGAATCTTGGCGCCCATTTGTCGATAACGGTCCGGATTGGCCAGGAAGTCCTTTATCTCCTCGAGCTCCTCCTTCGCTTCGAGCAGACCAGCTACATCGTCAAAAGTGACCTTTGGCTGCTCCTTGCCGACGAGCTTCGCTCTCGACTTCCCGAATTGCATGACCCGGTTCCCGCCACCCTGCATCTGCATGAAGATGAACACCATGAACCCGAGCAGGAAAAGCCATGGGAGAAAGCTGATGAGTAGAGCCCAGAATCCGGGAGGTTCAGGGTCACTGGACCAAGGAGTCCCACTGTCCTCGAGGGTTGCAGTCAGCTCTTGTTCAAAACCCTCGACATAGTTGGCGATCTCGTCGAAAGTGCCTTCTTCAGATGTGGTCCCAACCAGACGCCCTTGCGCCGATCGGGAGTTCGCACCCAGGACCACCTCGCTGTAGGCGTTGTCTTCGATATTGAGTACAAATTCGGAGATCGGAATCTCTTCGGGGCCGGACACCTGGTCGAACCACCACGAAAAGAGGATGGCGACGAGGATGATCGACATCCCGTAGACAATCAGGGTTCGGAGGGTTCGGTTCACTTACGACCTTCGTATGGGAGGGGTTGAGGAGTCAATGCTACGCCGGGTAGGCGAATAGTCGAACCCGGGTTCAAGACTCGTCGTTCATCACTCCAACGTATGGGAGGTTGCGATACTTCCCGGCGTAGTCGAGGCCATATCCGACGACGAATTCCGGGCCGATCGAGAATGCGACATACTTGACATCGAGAGGCACTCGCTGGATCCCATCCTTTAGGAGAAGTGTGGCTATCTCCAGAGAGGCCGGCTTGCGCACTTTGAGACTCTTCAACAGATAGTTGAGGGTCAATCCGGAATCGATGATGTCCTCGACGATGAGGACGTGGCGGTCCTCGATCTCCTCATCGAGGTCCTTGAGAATCCGGACCACACCGGAGGTTTGCGTCGAGGCGCCATACGACGACACCGCCATGAAGTCGAACTCACATGCGAGGTCGATATGACGTGCAAGGTCGGCCATCACCATGAATGCTCCTCTGAGCACCGCAACCAAAAGCAACTCCTTGCCTGCGTAGTCCTCGGAGATCTGTTTTCCCAGATCCGCCAGTTTCGAATCGATTTCTTCGGCCGTGATCAGGGGTTTGATATCCATCCGTCTTCCTCTCTGGCAAAAACGGAAAGGTAGCCGACGGAGCCCGGCTCATACCAGGCCACGGGAAAGCGTTTGCTGCCTGGAGCCCAGGCGGGTTCGCCGTTCGCAGCCACAACCCCATCCGAAGTCACCTCGAGAAGTGTGTCCTTTGGGAAAATCGCCGACCAGCGACTCAGAGGAGCGACCTGGCAGATCCGATCGAACTGGAGCACTTCGAATACCCGACTGCCGTGACGATGTCGACCTGGTGTGAGGGCGCCGGCGAATGACGGAGCCGGATCACCCGCGGATGCGATCATCAGCATCGGACCGCGACGCTCGACGGTGAGCTCAGAGGATAGTTGTGCCCGAGCAACAGTTCCATTGGCCACCTCCCACATGGCCGCGATTGTCTCCGCGGCGACCGCACCGTTTCCGGCCATGCCGACGAGCATGTCCTTCAAGACACGGTCGCGAACCGCCTTGGGCAAGCCGACCAGGTCACCAACGGCCACCCCAGCGGAATTCTCGGTGTGAATTTTGTGAACCATGGCGGCCCGGGAATCGAGATATTCGTTGTCGTTGGCAACCGCTCTCGCCAGCCGCTTCATCGCTGTTGCCAGTCTTGGGTTCAATTCGGTCATCAGCGGGAGCAGACGAGACCTGATGAAGTTGCGTGCGAGGTCGAGATCATCATTCATCGGATCGTCGATGTAGGGAAGACCGGCCAGTGTCGCGATCTCACGTGTCTCGGATCGGCTCACCTCGAGAATCGGACGGTAGACGTTGTCTGGTCGCAAATACGGGATGCCGGTCAACCCGCCGGGGCCCGTTCCACGAACGATATTGAAGAGAATCGTCTCGACATCGTCGTCAAGAGTGTGTGCGGTAAGCAGTGCCTCCTCCGGTCCGGTCGCCTCTTCGAAGGCCAGGTAACGGACGTTTCGGGCCTGACCTTCCGGAGATGCACCCGACGGAACCGTCACTGTTCGCACCTCGAGATCGATTTCGAGATTGTCAGCTACTGAGCGGGCCGCACCCTCCATGAGCATCGAATCGCGAAGACCGTGATTGATGTGAATCGCCCTCGTTTCCCTGCCCAGTCTCCGGCAGAGATATGCCAGCGCTCCCGAGTCAGCCCCTCCGGAAAGGCCAATTGCCATGGGACCATCTGGCAATCTGAGCCGGCGCAGCGCCGACTCGGTGAGACCGCTCAGGCGACGCGTGTCAACCATCGCCCGGGGAACTCGATCTCTTCGAGAGTGGGCAGACTCGACGCCCCCCTGAAGGCGAGATTGATCGTTTCCCAGCCGGCCTCGCGCTCGACCGCCAGCACGAACCGCTCACCCATCTTGTATTGCTTCAGCTTCATCTCCAGTCCGGTGAGTCTGAAGAAAGCCGCGGTCCGCTTGTCTTGCCTCCGTCCCTTCAAGACCCGACTCATTCGGTCCTGCGATTTGAGGTGCTCGGCGCCGACCCGGTCCATGACGACATGACCGTGACCCTCGAGCAACGACATCAGCGCCTGGACCTTGTCGACAACCGCATTCTGCGCCGGCGTGGCGAAGAGACCGAATATCCCTCTTTCATCGACGAGAGGCTTGCCTGCGGAGCGACGCGAGTTGAGCTCGTCCATCACGTGACTCAATCGTCCCGTCTCCGGCTTCGACGATTCGACAAGCTCATGCACCAACGACAGGAAGTAATCACGCATCCACGGGATCCCCTGAAACTGTGCCCTGTGGGTGAGTTCATGAAGAGCGACCCAAAAGCGAAATTCGGACGGGCGGAACTGGTGATTGCGCTCAAGAGCCAGGATGTTCGGGCCAACAAAGGCGACCATATCCCCGGTCTCACCGGTGGGCAGGACCAGCTCGTATTGACCCAACACGCGCTTGGAGAGAACACTGAGCACTGCACGCGTCTCGGATTGCATGATCTTTGCGGCGAATGCGGCCGCACCCTGACCAGCGGCGCCGGAATCCCGCATCCGCTCTTCTAGTTGCTGACGGGCCGGCTCGGTCAAATGGGCAAATGCTGCGACGTTTCTCTCGATCCATTCGGTTCGCCCGATCACGGTGGTATTTGGCGAACCGGGCAGAGACAGCCCCGTTGCCTCCGGAACTATCTCAGACACCCTGATGGTGATGGCATTCATCTCTTGTTGAAGAGCAGGGGTGTGATAGGTCTCAGCGAGCGGGTAGGTGCCGGCGATCCTTTCTACGAGGCGACCCGAGAAAGGTCGTGAGGAGGTCACTCCTCGACGATTCGATACCGCTTGCGGACAACGTTGGTGAAGTACTGAATGGAAGTCACAACGATCACCGCCACGGCTAGAGCCACTCCGGTCGGGACGAGGTATCGATACGTCCAGTCGGGCACGGCTTCGACCACAACCGTCTCAGGGATGGGCACGGCGGGATCAAGACCCGATGCCCCCTCTTGCTCGGTATCCGCTATGGGCTCGGGTGTCGTGCCTTCACCCTCGTCCGTGGCGAGAACAGGGAACGCAAACATGACGGTCAAAACGCCGACTGCAAGTAGAACACCAACCAGGCGACCGGGTTTCTTCATGGATGCTGAGACTACCGCTGGCATTGGTGGGTGGCGAACTATCCCGGGCCAGGGGTTGGCTCACGAGACAGGGCCTCCCGGAGCCGATCGACGAAGGAGTCCGGCACCTCCTCGTCAAGACGCTCTCTGACAACGGTTTTGAGACGCTTCTCGAACTCGAAGGAGTGGACACAGCCGTTGCAATCATCGAGATGTGATCGGATCCGCTCGCTGGTCACAGAGTCCAACTCGGCGTCGAGGTAGAGGTAGAGGTTTTTGAGAGCCTCATCGCAGTCGCCTGCTTTTGTTTCGTCACATTCGTTGTTCATGGTCTCTGGGCCCCATCGGCCACAAGGCCCCTCTCTTTTGCAAACTCCCACAACCTCTTCTGCATCGCTTTTCTTCCGCGATGTAGACGCGACATCACAGTACCGATAGGGATGTCGAGGATCTCGGCGATTTCCTTGTAGGAGAATCCTTCTAGGTCAGCGAGCAGAACCGGCATCCTGAAATTCTCGGGAAGCTCCTCAACGGCAGATTTGATATCCGACTCAACCAGACCGTCCAGGACCCGTTCCTCAGTGGTTCGAGACGCTTCAGCGGACTCCTCTGATCCAATCCGTCGATAGAGGTACAGGTCTTCGATCGTTCCGAGATCGACCTCATTGGGCCGCCGAGAATCCTTGCGATACTTGTTGATATAGGTGTTGGTGAGAATCCGATATAGCCAGGCTTTGAGGTTGGTTCCCTCGGTAAAGGTGTGGTAGGCCCGGTAGGCCTTGAGATAGGTCTCTTGGACGAGGTCCTCAGCGTCCGCCGGGTTGCGGGTCATCCTCATGGCGGCGGAATAGAGCTGTCGGTTGTATTGGAGCGCGTCTCGCTCGAAATCCGCCTGATCGGCCATGAGGGGGCGAATGTAGTGGGACCGGGGTAAAACGAACATTCAAGGGCGATGGCCGGAATCAAGGTGGCGGTTGAAAACAACACAGAGCCGGAGAGGGGAGTCGAACCCCTGACCTCCCGATTACGAGTCGGACGCTCTAGCCAACTGAGCTACTCCGGCCAGGACGTGAATCCTACGTCTCGATGTGCTGTTCGGCGAGACCCCACGATCGGGGATCTCATGATGCAGAGCCGAGCGATGCGAAGAGGTTGGCGAGAACCATCTCACGACGCAGGTTGGCTTGGATGTCGACCACCGCATCCATTACCAGTTCGGCAAAACTCACTGCATTGCGAGGAGCGACGTCGGTGAGTGAGGCGAGATCTACATCGCCATTCCGTACC
>JBAVIK010000236.1:0-26855 GCA_049686815.1 Acidimicrobiia bacterium
ACGCCACCCCATCCAGATCAGCAGAGGAATCCAGAAGAAGGGAATGATCGCTCCAGCAACGAGCACCAGCAGTTGTCCGACGCGGACCAGCAAATCCCAGCTCGCCTCGAGACCTTCTCCGAAAGTCGCTATTCCACCCGGATCAACCGTGTCGACATAGGCCGAAGTTGTCTGTGTGGCGGGTCGGCCTGGGAGCTCGACGCCGTCGATATCCACGGGGACGGCAGTGATGGTCGTCTGAGTACGCAAGTCTCGTTCCGGTTCGACCTCCAGAGCAAGGAGCATCGAGTCACCGGGCTCGAGCGATCCACTCGGATCACCAAACACGACCGTGAGATCACTGAGCTCGACGTCGAGGACCGGATCACGCAGCTCGAAGTCAGCGAGCCAGGTGTCACCGGTGTTGACGATCTCAAAGCAGAGAGTCGCCGGCATCGAGGTTTCCAATGTCAGACCACCGTCACCGGGGCAGGACACACCGGCGTCATGCGCCGGGTAAGCAGTCACGGTGAACGCCAGTGCGGGGTGACTCGCAGCTTCGGTCAAAACCAAAGTGATGGTCGCCAGGGAGACCTGATCCTGGAGCGTCCGAAGACTTCCTCTGAGAGTCTCCAGCTCCGTCTCTCTAGCCAGAAGCTCGCTCTCCAATTCCACAATGGCCTTGATGTCGGTGGCTTCGGCGAGAAGAGCTCGAAGACGCTCAACGCTCGCAGTTGCAGTGCTGATGCGGCTTTCCAGGTCGACTATTCGATCTGTGACATCGCTGGCCGTGACGTTTTGACTTCTAATCTCCCCAATTGAGCCAAGACGTGTCAGTGCCGTTTGAAAATCCTGCGGCTGAACCTTGAAGATCAAGACGCTGGTCGGATCGGGCGACCCGGAGGTTTGTTGACCGAACAAGAAGCCACCCAGGCTCTGGACGATTCGGGTGGCCTCGTCGCCGGCACCGGCCACGTCGGCCACTGCAACAGTCATTTCCGAGGTGAAGATGATGTCCCGCCCGATGTTCGTGGGAAGGGCAACAGGGGTGACTCCACCACGTCCCAGTTCGGTTTCGTCAGTCTCGGGAGCTTCGGCATCGGTGGCTGCGGTAGAAGCTGCGAACGTTGTTGCGGTCGCTTCTCCCCCGGCGCCATTTGCGCCCAGATTCTCGCTGACGTCTTTGAAACCCGACGAGTCATCCTGAGCGGAACATGCGCCGATGACAATCGCCGCAATCGCCACTACCGCGACGACCCTCATCCAACTGCTCGTTCTGAGTATCGATTTCATGACCCCTCCTCAGTGGGTTTTCGGTTAGACGGCCATGAATGGCGCAACGGTTCCTCGATGTGACTCCCTGCCTGCATATGGACATCTAGGCCAGGTACTGTCGGCTCGTGTTCGATCTCGAGAACGCCCCGGTACCAGTTCGCCCCGACATTCCTGAAGCGCTACGAGCTTCGTTTCGGGCGACAGCACGACCGGGTGGAGTCTTCACCGGTGCGGAACGAGTGGACATCGCCAACACCGCCCGAACCGGTGAAGCCGGTGGTGTTCTCTCGCGCTTCGCTCGTCATCTCTATAGCGAACCGGCGACGGTGGAGGAAGAACACGTGCGGGAGGCTGCCGACCGGGTCGGAGATCCAGCGGTCGTTGAGACGATCGGGATCGTCTCGAGACTCTCGTCTGTCGACAGATTCCACACCGTCCTTGGAATCCCACTGGAACCACTCCCCGAACCGGAGGCCGGTGAGCCAAACGGGAAGATCAACGAGGGTCTAAAGCGAAGACGGGGCCACGTGCCAATGCCACCGGGACCGATTCCGGTAGCCCTCGACCTGGTGTCGTCCGAGGCCGAGGCGTTCAAGGCGATGTTCGGTCCTATGTACATGACCGAAGAGGAGATGTCCGATCCGGACTTCGGCCGCTCCCCCGGGCTCGACACCCCGCAACTCGAGATAGTTGCGGCCCGTGTCTCGCTGATCAACCGTTGTTTCTACTGAGTGTTCAGTCACGCCCGGCGGCTCAGTTGGAGCGGCCACAAGTCAGGCCTCGAAGTCGATCTTTCGGCGATCAACGACCCAGCGGTCGAAATTGGCGTTCCAGGCGGCAACGCACTCCTGGATCTGGTCGACGCAGTCTTGAAAGGGTCCGATGCCGACATCAACGCCGCACGTGAACGCGTAATCGAGCAACTCGGGCCTGACGCTTTCGTCGATGCGGCAGCCGTCTTTGGCAACTTCGAGATGATGAATCGGGTTGCCGAGGGCACCGGTGTCCCCGTGGCACCTCAAGCCCTCGAGCGTGAAGCCGACATGGTTCGATCGCTTGGTCTCGACAGGGTGATCAAGAACCAGCAGTCTTAGATCTCTATCAACCTCGATCGGGTTTGGATCTGGACCCGGTTCGATCGTCTGCCCTCTTCGACAGTCACCTCAGAGGCACCCTGAATCCAAGGTCCCAGCAGTCTGGTGTCTCCGGTCATGGTCAGGCTCACCCGTTCAACCACCCCGGCTGGGTGGGCCACGGGGGACCTGCCGGGAAGCTGGTCTTCGGGTACCTCCCATTCGATGAAGAAGGGAAACCCATCGGCCACCAACCGCTCGATGCCGGCTGTCCGCCACGCCAGGGTGAATCCGTCGGGACGAACCCGATTCATCGACGTCATGGTGAGACCCAGCTTTTCCGCAACGAGCGATACCGATTCGGTCCGCAGACAGACCCCCGCGACGGCATGGTCAACCTTCGAGTTCTCGGCGACCCAGGATCCGAACTGGCTTTCCGAAGCTTCCTCGGAGTCGACCACCGAAACCAACTCCAGATACGCGTCACCAAGAGGGATGATTCGATTAGAAGTTCCATGACCCCGGTGACGACCACCAGAGGTCGAGACGAGGCCATGTGCGGACTCAAAGGCCCGACCCGCCTCGTCGAGGTCCGGGACGCATATCACCAAATGATCCAACCGCACGACCACAGATTCATACTCGCAGACCGAAGGCTGCCGTAGAATCGGAGTACGTGAAACGCTTCTCCCCTCTCCTCGTCGTTGCAGCCATCGCCGCCGTCGTCGCCATGGCTCTGCGCAACAGTGGAGAAGAGGCACCCCCGCCCGAGAGTTGGAAGCCGGTCGAGCCTTCGTGAAGATCGGGGTCCTCGTCACCGGGGACATTGCCGTGAGGGCGGCCCACTCGCTGAACGCCCACCAGACCATCGATGAAGTGGTCGTGATCGGCCCGGCGCGCAGCAAGAGTTTTCGCGTGGCCAAGAGCGCTGAGGGATGTGACTTTCTCATCGGCACGGGAGACGAAGCTCCGAAGCGGGCCCGAGAGCTTGGGGTCCCACTCGTTTGGAGCGGAGAAGACCACGAAGACGGTGTCGCTGTCTGGGGCGCCAGCCCACAAGGCATGACTCTGGCGCTTGCCTCGCGTGAATCGGACCCTCGGCTTGTGGCGGTCGCACACGCTGATTTCGAAGGTGGGGCAGATCACATCGCCAGATTCCCCGATCCCGTCGGGCGTCTCGATGTCGCAGACGGGGTCTACGCCGGCCAACGGCTATCGATGGGGACCAGCCCAAACGAGTTTGCCGCGGCCCTGGCAATCGGATCGGATCGGCGAGTCACCGTCGTCGACCATGGAGACTTTCTGGCCGGCATCGCCCTCGCCGCTGCCGTTGACATCGCAAACGATGAGCCGAAACCTGTTTGGGAGGCCGCGCTCGCCTATCTCCAGACTGCCACGTCCATGGGTTTGGTCATGGCCGAGGACATCTGAATCGACCAAAGATCAGCGGATTGTGATCGTATTTGATCGGTACTACCTAAGGTTTGCTTTGGATGGGGGTGGTTTGTTCCGTGGGGATGTCGGCCTGGTCCTCGTCGGGGATCACAGCTTCGGGAGGGACCACCATCCCGTTCCCGGTGCCATTGCCAGTCCGATAGTCGGTAGGCGGATGGAGGACGGGAGCCGCTGCCTGAACCGGAGTCGGGTTGTATGTCTCTTCGAGAACCACGATCTCGAGCCCGCCGACCACATCTGAGACCAGGTTGTAGACCAGAGCACCGGCCACGGTGAGCCCGGTCATGGTCACCCACCACACCACCGAGGAGAAGATCAGGAACCGAAGGAACTGCTCGGTGTTGGCAAACGGGTCGACACCCTCCTCGATGAGAGTGATCTCGACCATGAACTTCACCAGGTTGTCGGGGATGCCAGCTCGCTCGATCACCGACCAGAAGATGACGGCGCCCAGCACCAGGCCGAGAGCGAGAACGGCCCAGATGACCGCCGAGACCTTCAACGCGGTCCAGGGGTCGATTTTTCGAATTATGCGTCGTACTCGACGGACAGTTGCCATGTCGGGCTCCCGGTTATGAGGAAAGTCTAAGAGACAACCTGCCCTGTCCAACGCCAAGCAGGCTTTTCTGGTTCCTCAGTGGATGTGGTTTGCATTCCAATCGGCGCACCGATCGGAGGTCAGTCAATGTCCTCTTCAGAGACGATGGCCACCGCAGACAGCTCGTTGCCTGCTCCAACATCGATGACTTTCACACCGGTGGAGTCTCTCTTCTGGCGACTGATCTTGCTGACCGGCGTGCGAATACCGACCCCAGCCGAAGAGATGAGGAACACTTCGTCGTCCTTTTCGACGGCCCTGGCGGCTACGAGGTTCCCACGAACTTTGGTGATCTTGAAGGCCTTCACGCCGATACCGCCACGAGCCTGTTTGCGGAATTCGTCCATGTTGGTTCGTTTCCCATACCCGCCGGTCGTCAGTAGCAGGACTTCGACGCCGTCGACGTTGGAAACCGCTCCCACCACGGCATCTCCCTCGCGAAGCTTGATGCCACGGACACCTTGAGTGCCACGACCCATACTGCGAAGGTCCTCTTCGGCGAATCGGATACCCATGCCATTGCTGGTGAAGATGAGAAGCTCGTTCTGGCCGTTGGTGGTCCGAACCGATACCAGCTCGTCATCATCAGAGAGCCTGATGGCGACCAGGGTCTGATTGCGTGACTCGTACTCCTTGAACTCGGTCTTCTTCGCCTGACCCATTTTGGTGACCATCACCAAGTACCGCCCGGTCTCGTAATCCCGGGTATCGATGATGGCCTGGATTGTCTCTTCAGGCTCGAGAGGCAGGACAGCCTGGCCCATCACTCCCTTGGCCGTTCGGCTCTGACGGGGAATGGCATGGGCCTTGATCCTGTGCACCAACCCCTTGTTGGTGAAGAACAACAAATAGGCGTGTGCCGTGGTGTGCACGAGGTGGTTGATCACATCGTCGCCTTTGACCTCGGCCGCTTTGACCCCTCTGCCACCACGAGACTGCGTCTTGTAGGTCGACGCCGGCACAGACTTCACGTAGCCCGCTTGGGACACAGTGATGATCAGCTCGTCGTCTGCTATCAGGTCTTCGAGACTGAGATCACCTTCGTCGGGCACGATGCGTGAACGGCGATCCTCGGTGAAGCTGTCCCTGATGGAGGTCATCTCCTCCCGGATGATCGACCACCGCTTCTTGGGATCCGCGAGTATCGCTTCGAGGGCAGCGATCGTGTCCTGAAGCTCGGCCAGCTCTGTTCGAAGCTTGTCGACTTCCAGGGCGGTGAGCCGTCGCAGCGGCATGTCGAGGATGGCGTTTGCCTGAACTTCGCTCAATTGGAAGTTCTCGATCAGATTGGCTCGAGCCTCTGCGGTATCGGCCGACCCACGGATGATCCTGATCACTTCGTCGATGCTGTCTACGGCGATGATGAGACCCTCGAGGATGTGGGCCCTTGCCTGTGCCTGGTCGAGACGGAACTGAGTCCTCCGCTCTATGACTTCCATTTGGTGGTCGAGGTAGTAGCCGATCATCTGGGCGATGTTCAACGTCCGTGGCACACCGTCGACCAGCGAAACCATGTTGTATCCGAAGCTGTCCTGAAGTGGTGTGCCCTTGTAGAGCTGATTGAGGACAACCTGAGGAACCGCTTCTCTCTTCAGCTCGATCACCAACCTGGTCCCAACCCGGTCGGATGACTCGTTGCGAACCTCGGCGATCCCTGAGAGCTTCTTGCCATCCACCAACTCTTTGATCTTGGCCACGATGCGCTCGATCGAGACCTGATACGGAAGCTCGGTGACCACCACTGCTGTCCTGCCCTGGCGCACCTCCTGGACATCACAGACCGCCCGGATCTTCACGGAGCCACGCCCCGTGGTCAGGGCATCGCGGATCCCCGCTGTTCCCACGAGAAAGCCACCGGTTGGGAAGTCGGGACCTTTGATGAAAGTGAGCAACTCTTCAGCCGTGGCATCGGGGTTGTCGATCATGTGCAGCGCTGCGTCGATCACCTCGCCCAAGTTGTGGGGTGGGATGTTGGTTGCCATCCCAACCGCGATGCCTTGAGAACCGTTGACCAACAGGTTGGGATAGCGCGCCGGCAACACCGAAGGCTGCTGGAGCTCACCCGAATAGTTGTCAACGAAATCGACCGTGTTCTCATTGATGCCTTCGAGGAGGTGGGTCGAGAGCTTGGTCAGCCGACACTCGGTGTACCGGGCGGCACCAGGCGGGTCGTCGACGGTGCCAAAGTTTCCTTGTGGGTCGATGAGCAGATGTCTCATCGAGAAGTCCTGACCCATTCGCACCAAGGCGTCGTATATCGCTTGGTCCCCGTGAGGGTGATAGTTACCCATCACGTCACCGACCACTTTGGAGCACTTGCGATGTGCCGAGCCAGGGCCGATGTTGTTTTCGAACATCGAGTAGATGATTCGTCTCTGAACCGGTTTCAACCCGTCGCGGACGTCGGGTAGGGCTCTGGAGACGATGACGGACATCGCATAGTCGATGAAGCTCGCCTCCATCTCGTTGGTGATGTCTATTTCTGGGGCGTTCCCCATGGCTCTCTGATCGTCTGTCATTGCTCTCCTGGCACAGATCTAGATGTCGAGGAAGCGGACGTCGTCGGCGTTCTTCTGAATGAACGACTTGCGTGACGCGACATCGTCGCCCATGAGTGTCTCGAAGATGTCCTCGGCGCGTGCCGCGTCTTCCATCTCGACTCGAAGCAGCGTCCGGGTCTCGGGGTTCATGGTGGTGTCCCATAGCTCACGGGCGTTCATCTCGCCTAGGCCCTTGAACCTGGTCGGCTTCACTTTGGGATGATCCTTCTGGAACTCGGTCAGCTGAGCGTCGTCTTTCAGGTAGTGAACCTTGGAGCCGACCTTGACCCGATACAGAGGTGGCTGGGCTATGTACACATAACCGACCTCGATGAGGGGGCGAAGGTGGCGGAAAAGGAGGGTCAGCAACAACGTCCGAATGTGGGCGCCGTCGACATCAGCATCGGCCAAGAGGACGACCTTGTGGTAGCGGGCCTTGGTGATGTCGAATTCGTCACCGATCCCGGTACCCATGGCAGTGATGATGTCCTGAACCTCGGCGTTCTGAAGCGCCTTGGCCAACCTCGCCTTCTCGACGTTGAGAATCTTTCCCCTGATCGGGAGGATGGCTTGAGTCTCGGAGTTACGAGCCGACTTTGCAGGGCCGGCGGCCGATTTACCCTCGACGATGAACAGCTCCGACTCTCCGGGATCACGGCTCGAGCAGTCCGCGAGCTTGTCGGGCAGACCGCCGGACTCGAGACCGGACTTACGTCGGGTGAGCTCCCGGGCTTTACGTGCCGCCTCCCGGGCTTTGGCTGCGTTGAAACACTTCTCAACGATGCGTCGCGCCTCGGGTGAGTACTTCTCCAACCACTCCGGGAGCTTCCGGTTGAGCGTCCTCTCCACGTAGGAGCGGATCTCGGTGTTGCCCAGCTTGGTCTTGGTCTGACCCTCGAACTGCGGCTCTTTCACCCTCACCGAGATGATCGCAGTGAGACCTTCTCGCACGTCTTCTCCGGCCAGGTTGGTGTCTTTGTCCTTGAGCAGACCCTTGCCGCGGGCAAAATCGTTCATCGACTTGGTCAGGGCCTTGCGGAAGCCTTCCTCGTGAGTCCCGCCCTCGTGGGTGTTGATGTTATTGGCGAAAGACAAGATCGACTCGGTGTAGGAAGTCGTCCATTGCAGAGCAACTTCGATCTCGGCGTCTTCGGACTCGTCGAAGATGTCGATGATGTGGGCGTGAAGCGGGTCGCGTTTGGCGTTGAGATGATTGACAAAGTCGACCAGGCCACCCTTGTAGTGGAAGGCGTCTGATCGCGGCTCTTCACCACGCTCATCTGTGAGGGTGATGGAAAGACCGCGGTTGAGGAAGGCGGTCTCGCGAAGACGGGATGAGACGATGTCATAGTCGAACTCAGTCGTCTCCTGAAATGTGACGGTACTGGGCCAGAATCGGATGGTCGTTCCGGTCTTCTTGACCGGCTTGACCTTCTTCGGGTCTTTGGTCGTTGGGGCACCGTTGCGAAATTCCTGGGTGTACAACTGCCCGTCCGTTCGGACCTCGGCCTCGAGACGCTCCGAGAGAGCGTTGACCACAGAAACCCCGACGCCATGGAGACCACCCGACACCGTGTAGGCGCCTTGTTCGAATTTTCCACCGGCGTGGAGAGTGGTGAGGACGGTCGTCAGGGCGGAGAGTTTCGTCTTGGCGTGGCGATCAACAGGGATTCCTCGCCCGTCGTCGATCACTTCCACCCCACCATCCGCGAGAAGGGTGACTTTGATCGCGGTGCAGTATCCGGCCATTGCCTCGTCGACCGAGTTGTCCACCACCTCCCAGATCAGATGATGCAGACCGCGGGGCCCGGTCGAGCCGATGTACATCCCCGGTCTGCGTCGGACTGCTTCGAGCCCTTCGAGCACGGTGATGTCTTTAGCTTTGTAACTGTCGCGGGTGGCCGTCACGAGCCTCCTCTTTGTTCGATGTCCCGAAGTCGGTGATGCCTGGTCGCCGACCTGTTGGGAAGAAAAGTCGATGCCGGTGTCTCGGCAACTTTCACGTATGTCATTTTACCGAGAAACACTGACAAAAACCAATCTATCCGACTTGTTTGGCCCGCTACCCACCACCGGGTTGGACGACCTCGACCGAGTCGATGATTCCGTCCCCAAACCTTCCTTCAAGGGTCTCCACCAACCCAGATTCGCCGTATCTGAGAAATGCAACCATCGACGGTGCTGAGGCTTCGACGACTAGGACCTTCCCCTTCAAATACAGCGGTCGTGAGCGTCCAACCCATGGGTTGCCTGCCAGTGTGTCCCACTCCTCCACGAGACTCGACATCAACACCGGATTGGGTAGCCCGAGTTTGGTGAACACCTCGTCGATGGACTCCGAGAATGGCTCGAGATCCTTGTCCCGGCTCACGTGAGAGAGCCTTCCCCGACCTGCCAACTCTTACCTGGGATCGGCACATCCTCTGGCCGCGCCGAGGTGATCAAGGTCTGGGTATTGGCCGGGATGGCTCCTGCGAGCGCCTCCGACCTCTGTGAATCCAACTCAGAAAAGACATCGTCGAGCAACAGGATCGGGGTTTCTCCCACCGCCACAGAAACGGCTCGATGAGCTGCCAGCTTCACCGCAAGGGCCATCGTCCGCTGCTCACCCTGGCTCCCGTGCACTCGGGCTTCATATCCGTCAATCGAGAATCCCGGCTCGTCGCGATGCGGGCCAACGGTCGTCATTCTTCGTTCATAGTCCGCCGGGCGTGACGCTTCAAGACTCCTCGCGACCAACTCACCCAACTCGGCCGCACTCATCGGCTCCAGGGTGATACCCCATGAAGCGTTGTAGGTGAAGGAGGTCTCGGTCGAGACGCCAGCTATCTCTGAGTAGGCCTCGGCGAGCATCGGTGAAACCATTTCGATGACCCTGGCCCTACGTGCCAGAACCCTCCCGGCGGCCTGGGCAAACCTCGAATCCCAAACCGAAAGGGTCACATTGTCTCTCTGACCACCCCTGAGAAAGGCGTTTCGCTGCCGTAGCGACCGGTCGAACTCACTCTGATCGAGATGAGCCGCCGGCCAGAGCTGAACCGCAACGTCATCGAGCAGATCACGGCGATATCCCGGGCCCCTCTTCACCAGATCCAGGTCATCCGGCAGAAATGCAATCACACGTAAGACACCAAGGAGGTCGGATGTTCTTTTCAAACGGGTCTTGTCGACCTGGGTCCGTCGCTGACCTTGTCGGGGAATCTCGATCTCGATGAGCCGTTCCCGTTCCTCGCTGACAAGCCCGGCACGGACAATCGCACTCGGTCTTTCATCGGCGATGATCGCCGCGTCCGGAGCGGACCGAAACGACTTCAACGTTGCCAGATAGCCTGTTGCTTCGAGAAGGTTCGTCTTGCCTGCACCGTTCCGACCGATGAGGAGATTTACACCAGGATCAGGGTGCCAATCAAGTTTGCCGTAGGAACGAAAGTCGACGAGTGAGAGCCAGTCGACTCGCATTCAGACCCGAACGGGCATCAAGAGATAGATGAAATCGCCGTCGGTCCCGGTGTCGATCACGCTTGGCTTGTAAGAGTCGATGACTTGTATCCGGATGGTGTCTCCGGGCATCGCCGCCACCCCGTCCTGGAGGTATCGAGGATTGAAGGCGATGGAGACCTCCTCCTCAGAACCTGTGAACTCGCCATCCAAATGCTCGGTCTCGCCTCCAACATCCTGACGTGACACAGCCACCTCGACTCCACCCGCCATCAGCTTGAGCTTCACCGGTATGTGATCCTCGGCCACCAACGTGACACGCCCAAGTGCGTCGAGCAACTCTTCTTTGTTGAGGAGCACCTGATTGGGGTACGTTTCAGGCAAGAGTGATTGGTATTTGGGGAAGTTCCCATCGATCAGCCTGAGACGAAGCGTTCCCCTGTCGGAGCTGAATACCGCTTCACGATCACGGAGTTGAGCCGTCACCTTCGGGGCACCAACAGTGCGAGGAAGCTCACGTAGGCCGCGAGCCGGCACCAGACCGGTTCCCTCAAGCCCGACGCCGGAAAGGTCTCTGAGCGCCAGGCGATAAGAGTCGGTTGCGACCATACGGAGCCCATCGTCAGAAGTCTCGAAGAGAACACCAGTGAGAATCGGACGTGCTCCATCGCCTGATGCGGCGATCGTCACCTGATTGATCGCTTCGGCGAGAGCCTCTCCGTCCACCTCAACACCGTCAGAGACCACATCCTCCTGGACCGGGAAATCATCAACCGTCAGTGGTCTCAAGGTGAACCTTGGGCCATTGCCCTGAATCTCGATGTCGGTTTCGGTGACCCCAATGGTCACCTGACCGGCTGGCATTTTCCGCACAGCTTCGGAGAGGAGCCGGCCTGGAATAACTGCCCTTCCCTCTTCGATCACTTCCACCTCGGCCTGGGTGCGCACAGTGATGTCGAGATCGGTCCCGGTGACCCTGAGGGTTGTTCCCGACACCTCACAGAGCAGGCCCTGGAGAACGGGTAATGCCGTACGGGTTCCGACAGCACGGTTGGCTCTGGCGAGTACGTCTGCGAGGTCGTCTCGCTGAGCTCGAATTCTCACAGGTAGTTATCCCTTCTTCTGTTGTTATGAGATTTCATTGATAAGAGTATTAGTCGTAGTAGGGGGCTGTGGATATGTGGAGTACTGGAGTTTCACCTTGTGCCTCGTGGAGTTTCGCCTTGGGAAAGCCATGTGGATGATTCGCGCGTAACTACAACCAACCAGTGGAAAACTCAATTGGCTGTGGAAACACCACCACCTTTCCTCAGCTCCTGTGTGAGTTGATTCACACGGTCGAACACCGCTCGGTCCGACCTGAGGATGCGTTTCACCTTTTCGACCGAGTGAAGCACAGTGGTGTGGTCGCGGTTGAAGTGGCCGCCGATCTTGGGCAATGACAAGTCGGTCAGCTCACGACAGAGATACATTGCAATCTGCCGGCAGAGGACCAGAGGTTGTCGGCGACTCGAGGAGAGAACATCTTCGACCGAGAAACCGAAAGCTTGGGCGGTGGTTCTGATGATCGTCTCCGGACCAAGTGGAATCGGCTCGTCCGTTGTGACGATGTCCTGGAGGACTCTCTCAGCGGTTTCGAGGTCAATGTCCCGGCGGTTGAGCGCTGACCACGCCGTCACTCTGGTCAATGCTCCCTCGAGCTCACGAATGTTGTCAGATACCAAGCCTGCGATGTATTCGAGCACCGCAATCGGGACCGGGCGTGGGGCGAACTCCGCATTTCGCTTGAGGATCGCCAAACGAGTCTCGACATCCGGTGGCTGGATGTCGGTCAGCAGACCCCATTCGAACCGGCTCCTCAGTCGATCTTCCAGAGTCGAGAGATTCCGGGGGTGACGATCTGAGCTGATAACCATCTGCTTGCCCGACTCGTAGAGGCTGTTGAAGGTGTGAAAGAACTCCTCGAGAATCTGCTCTTTGCCTTCGAAGAACTGCACGTCGTCGAGAAGGAGAATGTCCACGCTTCGGTATCTTGACTTGAAGTCGTCGGGCCTCTTGCGTCTTATCGAGTCGATGAAATCGTTCAAGAAGTTTTCCGAGGACACGTAGCGGACCACGAGGTCGGGATACATCTCGAGTGCTTCGTGGCCAACAGCATTGAGCAGGTGGGTCTTGCCCAAACCTGCTCCGCCATAGATGAACAGCGGGTTGTAATGAGCACCTGGTTGCTCGGCGACAGCCATCGCCGCAGCCCATGCAAATCGGTTGGATTGTCCTACGACAAAGCTCTCGAATCGGTAGCGGGAGATGAGGTTCGTGGCCTTACCGGTGATGGCCGCGGCCAGCGGATCCGGCGGAACGTCAGCGGGTTCCTCGCCGAGAGGCAAGGGTTGTTCGGCAGGTGAGACGTCACTGACTCGATACCGGGGCGTGTCATCGACACCGTGGGTGGAGTTGTAGACGGACTTGACCAAATCCCCGTGTTTGTCTCTCACCCAGCGGAGATGAAATTCGGTTGGCGCCACCAGCACCAAGGTGTCGCTTTCATATTCAGGTTCGAGGCGAGAGAGCCAGGTGTCCCAATTGCCTTTCGACACCTGGGCCCGTAGGGCCTCTCTGAAATCGTTCCAACTGTCCGGCGCATTCTGAGCCTGGGTCAAAGGCCACTCCTCCCCACGGGTCGAGTTGTCCACAGATCGATCCACATCTGTGGATACGACTGTGCACATCTCCCGAGGTCAAATCGTTCTATTCGCCCAGGGGCGGCATTCTCGGCCAACATGGCGGGGGAAGTTGGCACGCTCCCAAGGTCTGAGTCGAGGCAGTATTGGTGCAGGCGAAACCTCAGTCAAGAACGCGAGAATCGACAGTGTGGAAGAGTTGCTCCTCAACTTTCCACAACAAAAACCCAGGTAGGTAAAGGCTTTTCCAAATGCTGGCTGAGAATGTGGATGGCAACAATCGACCGAGAGGGCGACAAGTTCTTTTCGCGATTTCTCTGAATTCTTCGCGAACCCAGTCCAGCGACTACTGGTCGGGGCAGTTTGGGCTTTGACATAGCTTTCGAGTGGTCCGTAGTCTGTTGCTTTCCCTCTCCCTCAACCCCCTGTTTTTTCATGAAAAGGACCTACCAACCCAAAGTGCGCCGCAGGAAGCGCCGCCACGGCTTCCGGCATCGAATGCAGACCCGTGCTGGCCGCGCCACCCTGAAGTCGCGCCGTCAGAAGGGCCGGAAGCGTCTCGCCGCCTGATCTCGAAACCCTTCGGAGTTCGCAAGACTTTCGTAGAGTCCTGTCTAGCGGAGATAGACGACGTCAGGGCGCCATCGTTTTGGCTCGGTCGCCAGGCCGACCAGGACCTCCTCGGCTCGGGCTCGTTGTCTCCAAGAACAGCGGGAATGCAGTGACCCGCAACCGGATAAAGAGACGGCTACGTCATGCGGTCAACACAGTGCGCTTACAACCAGGAACGGACTACGTGATAATCGCCAACAGCCAGGTGGCCGAGGTTTCATTTGCCCGAATCGAGGGCTGGTTGTCTCGCGCCATGGAGGAGTTGGAGGATGCTTGAGTATCTCCGCCCCCGTCGGCTGGTCGTGGGGCTCATCTCGGCTTACCAAAAACTGGTAAGCGCCAACACTTCCCCAAACTGTCGTTACCAACCGACCTGCTCCCGATACACCGCCGAGGCGATCGAGCGTTTCGGAGTCTTCAAGGGTGGCTGGCTCGGCATCAAACGAATCGGAAGGTGTCATCCACTCCGTCCCGGGGGATACGACCCCGTCCCCGATGAATGGAGAACGCAGTAATGGGTGCCATATTCAACAGGCTGATCGAGATATTGGGAACCGTTCTCAATTTCTTCTTCGAGATCCTGGTACCCCCCTTCAGCAATGGCTGGGGCTATGGCCTTTCCATCATCTTGCTGACGATCACCATCAACATCATCGTCTTTCCCCTCACGCTGAAACAGACCAGATCGACCCGGGCCTTCACCGAGATCCAGCCGAAGATCAAGAAGATCCAGGCTGAGTACAAAGATGACCCTCAGGAGATGCAACGCCAACTCATGGCGGCGCAGAAAGAAGCCGGAGCAACCCCTGGGGGATGTCTTCTACCCCTTCTGGTGCAGATGCCGATTTGGTTTGCCCTGTTTCGATTACTCCGCGCTCCGGAAAACTACATCGACCCGGGAACTGCTCTTGCCCAGTCGCTGAACGAAGGCTCGGCGACCTTTCTGGGAATGCACCTCGGTGAGTCACCTGCGATGGCTATGCAGAACGGGATCATTTACGCCCTCCCCTATCTGTTGATGATCACCCTGATGGTGGCAACTCAATACATCCAGCAATGGCATTCGACGTATGGTCAGGTTCGCACTGATCAAAAGGGTGCTGGTGCGCAGCAGGCCATCACCAAGATCATGCCTTTGTTCATTGGCTTTATCAGCTGGAACTTCCCGGCCGGACTAATTGTCTACTGGGCGACGGCCAACCTGTTCCGTCTGGGACAACAGGTACTCATTTTCAGGATCGACGGGCGCCCACAACAGCCCGGCGCAACGGCAAAAGACAAGCCATCGGATCCAGAATCCGATCCCGATCAGGACGGGAACGCGTCGGGGAGACCCCAGCAGGGCGCCGCTGACAAGCGCCGACGGCGCAGGAGGAGGTGACGTGAGTAATTACGTCGAAATCGAGGTCAAGGCAAAGACAGTTGATCTTGCCGTCGAGGCCGCGATGCAAGAGCTCGGTGTCAAAGACCGGGAGCAACTATCTGTGGAGGTGGTCACCGAGCCGGTCAAAGGCTTTCTCGGTATGGGTGGCCAGGACGCGGTGGTTCGTATCAAGAAACGGTCCAATCGTCAACGGCGAAATAGTCGTGGCAAGAATCAACAACAAGGACAACGTTCCTCAAAGAATGGTGACAGCTCCCGGAATCGGCAGCGCGGTGGCGCCAAACCGGCTAAGAATGGTGCTGGCACCGGTGGTAGTGGAAAACATGTGGCCCAACCACCCAAATCCAAAGATCAACCTAAGAAAGAGAAGAAGGTGAGTGACGATCGTCCCGTCCTGTCCCTCGATGAGCAGGCCAATATCGCCAAGGAGTTCCTTGAAGGACTGGTCGACGTATACGGTCTGGAGGGAACCGTCACCACGGTGATCGAAGACGACGTGATCGTCGCCGATGTAAGTGGAGAGCAGACCGAGGCCCTGGTGGGAGTCCGAGGCTCCGTCAGATCGGCGATTCACGAATTGACCCGTACCGTCCTACAAAAACATGGTCAGGACACCGCCAGGTTCCGTCTGGATATTGCCGGTTATGCAGAACGCCGACGTACCGCATTGTCGATCTACGCCGAACAGTTGATCGAGCAACTCGAATCGGAAGGTGGTGAGATCATGCTGGAACCAATGAGCCCGGCTGATCGCAAGGTGATTCACGATGTCGCCGCTGAGCACGACGGGATCGAGTCGTACTCAGAGGGCGATCCACCACGTCGATTTGTGGTTCTGTCAAAGGCGGCGAGCAGCGAAGAGGAATAGACCACAAATCAGCCAGAGAGTTAAGTAGCCCGGGAGGTTTTCCCGGGCTACTTTTGTTTCACGTGAAACATGAAGAGTGGATTGATGTCGCCAACCACGTCGGCTACCCACTGAAGAACACCGGTGTCGAGCTTCTTGGTATCTATGAGCGGTGGCTGAGGAAAGAGGCGTTGGTTGCCGGTGGGATCGGTCCGACCGAGTCGGACAGACTGGGGAGACGTCACATCACCGATTCGCTTCTGTTTGCCCGGTTTCTCCCAGCCGATTGTCTCGAGGTGTTGGATCTTGGATCCGGAGTCGGCTTGCCCGGTATCCCATTGGCTGTCCTCAGACCGGAGGTCACATTTCGTCTAGTCGATCGTTCGGGTCGGAGGTGTGAGCTCGCCCGACGTGCGGTGAGGGTTCTCAATCTGAAGAATGTCGTTGTGGAACAGAGGGATTTTGCGGATCTCGAAGGCAAGACACGTTGGATCGTTTCTCGAGCGAGTCTTCCTCCTGACCAGGCGTTCTCCTCTTTTGGCCGTCTCCTCGAGCCCGGTGGTGTGGCCATCTTGGGTGGCTCGTGGAGGGAACGACCTGAATATCCCGGATGGGTCACCATCGAGGTGGGGAGCGAGATCCTTGACCAGCCGGTGTGGATACTTATGATGCGTAATCAATGACCAATTCAACAGTGGTCGCCCTGGCCAATCAAAAGGGTGGTGTGGGCAAATCAACCACCGCGATCAATCTCGCCGCATCCTTGGCCTTCCAGGATCAGCGTGTCCTATTGATTGATCTCGACCCGCAGGGGAATGCCTCGAGTGGTCTTGGTATCGAGCGCAACGAGATTGATGTCTCCGTCTATGACGTGATTCTCAAAGAAGCAGCTCTCGAAGACGCCATAGAACCCACCTCGGTGCGAAACCTCTATGTGATTCCGGCCACGATCGATCTCGCCGGTGCTGAAATCGAGTTGGTGTCCTTGTTTTCCCGTGAAACACGGCTTCGGGCAGCAATCGACGAGTGTGAAGAGCAGTTTGATGTGATTCTGATCGACTGCCCACCGTCGTTGGGTCTACTGACGGTGAATGCACTTGCCGCGGCCAAAGAGGTGATGATCCCGATTCAATGTGAATACTATGCCCTGGAGGGTCTCAGCCAGTTGCTACGCAATGTCGAATTGGTGACCTCAAATCTCAACCCGGACTTGAAGGTTGGGGGAGTGGTGCTAACCATGTATGACGGTCGCACCAGACTCTCCAAAGATGTTGCCAAACAAGTCAGAGACTATTTTGGCGATGTTGCCTATCGGACTGTGGTGCCCCGGTCGGTGAGACTGTCTGAGGCTCCCTCATACGGAGAGCCGATCGAGGCGTTTGATCCGATGAGTAGGGGCGCCATCGCCTATCGACGGCTCGGCAAAGAATTCTTGGAACGGCATCCGGGCAAGAAGGAGAACTGAGATGGGTCCACGTAAGGCAGGTCTCGGTAGGGGTCTCGAAGCACTCATCCCGGTGGAAGCGGTTCTATCGGAGACCGGTCAATTCCTCCAGGTCCCGGTTGACCAGATCGTCCCCAATCCCGATCAGCCTCGCTCCAGATTCGATGACGAGTCACTCGATGAGCTCGCGGACTCGATCTCTGAAATGGGAGTGTTGCAGCCTGTGGTCGTGACGGTGAGTGACGATGGGTACGTCCTGGTCGCCGGGGAGCGCCGTTGGCGTGCGGCCCGTGCGGTTGGGCTGGACACCGTTCCCGCAGTCGTCAGGGGGACCACCGGGGAGTCCACGCTGGTCGAGGCACTCGTGGAGAACGTGCAACGACAAGACCTGACCCCCCTTGAGGAAGCGCACGCCTATCGTCAACTTCTGGAAGATTATGGAATGAATCAGGATGAAGTGGCCAAGAGAGTGGGTAAGTCTCGCCCGGCGGTCTCTAACACCCTTCGTCTGCTGCAACTGCCGGGCCCGGTTCAAGTGATGGTTGACGGTGGGGCCCTCAGCGCGGGAGCTGCTCGTGCCCTTCTCGGTCTCGACGATGAAAAGTATGTTGTCTATCTCGCCGACAAGGCATCGTCGGAGGGTTGGAGCGTCCGTCAGGTCGAAGACGCAGTGCGAATTCGGAGAGAGATGGAAAAGCCCCCCGATTCGAGGCAGAAGCCGCTCAAGCAACTGCGCCCTGTCGAGATCATCGAGTTGGAGCAGAGGCTGGGTGAACATCTTGGCTCTGATGTGAAGATCACCTACAGAAACGAGAAGGGCAAGGTGGAGATCCGATTTGGCACCTTGGCCGAGTTGGAGCGGATTTACCGCGTTATTTCTTAGTGTTGCTTGCTGCCGCGGCGAAGAAGTCGGATAGCCCCTCAGCAACCGCATAGCCGAGCTTCGCATCGAGATCGTTGTGGGAGACGATCACGGCAGGGGCCCTTGTCTCCTTGAGCATCGCACTGGCTCGTCCCTCGACGTCACTGCCGATGCTCGAAGCGACCGCCTTGGCCAACTGTTCGCCAGCAGCCGAGCTGCTGTGTTCGGAGGCGAAGTAGAAGACTCGGTCCTCGTCGCGCGTGATTCTGAATGCGACGATCAGATCTGATCCCATGCGATTGGCGCGTCGAGCACTCATCCGCTCGGGGATGTTGGTGTCCTGGCTCCGGGACATCATTGGTAGGCCACCTTCTTCCTGTATGGCCAAAGCGGCGGCGCTGGCGGCTTCCCACGCAAGAGCTGACTCCAGGGCATCTCGGCATGCGGCATCGAGGTAGACCCGGGCGCCCGCGATCGAGGGGGGGAGTCTTCGCATCCATTCCCTTTCCCGTATCGCCTGACGGCCCTCCTTCATCTCTCCTCGGGTAACCAAGTGGACTTCCGTCACCACCTCAGGGCCCACTTTTCCATCTTCTGCCAGGTGGCGGTTGTGCTGAAACTCAATGACGGCTCGCTCGGACTCGGGCCCAAAGATGCCATCGACCTTCCCCGCATCAAAGCCAAGTGAGTTGAGACGAGATTGCAGTTCGGACACGTCCTCGCCGCGGATCATCGGACGACGCATGTAGAGAAGACGGTCGCCGAGCCTATAGCCGGCTTCGTAGAGCGATCGCCACGTGTCCGGCCCTACGATTCCATCTGCTCCGAGTCCTTTGGCCTTCTGGAACTCAACAACTGCATGTCTGGTCCCTTCACCGAATCCGCCACGGGTGTCTTCGGGGGAGTCGAACCCGAGCGCGGCGAGCCGATCCTGGATATCCCGGATGGCTGTTCCCTCGTCCCCTAGGCGGTAGAGACGCATAGACAGATGAGTCTATGGCTGATGTCGATTCATTGAGAGAATGGTTCGGGGGAGAGTGGTCCCAGAAAGAAGAAGAGACCCGCAAGCGGGTCCCTTCTCGAAATGATGATCAGCTGTCAGCCGGTTATGTATTCGCCGAGATCCGCCATGAGCCGGTGCTTCGGCGCCGCTCCGACGATTCGTTTCTTCTCGACTCCGTCTTTGAACAGGATCAAAGTGGGGATGCTCATGACGTCGTGAGCTGCAGCGGTTTGGGGGTTGTGGTCAACGTTGAGCTTGCCGATCGTAAACCCGTCGTGCTCCTCGGCGATCTCTTCGAGGACCGGGGCAATGACCCGACAAGGTCCGCACCACTCTGCCCAAAAGTCGACAAGGATTGGTTTCTCGGCGGTGATGGCGTCGTTGAAGGCGCCGTCGTTCAATGTCACGATCTCTGCCATGAGAGTTACTCCTTGATTCTTCGCTTATTGGAACCGGAATGCGACCCCGGTCATTCCTGGTTCGCCAGCCAGCGCTCAGCGTCGATGGCGGCCATACAACCGGTACCTGCCGCGGTCACGGCCTGACGATATACGTGATCGGCGACGTCTCCAGCAGCAAACACGCCTTCGACCGAAGTGTGGGTATCGCCGTCGTATCCGTTGATCAGATAGCCGTTCGCGTCGAGATCGAGTTGGCCGACGAACATCTCGGTGTTCGGCTTGTGCCCGATGGCCACAAATACCCCTTCGACCGACATCTCGCTTCGCTCGCCAGTAATGATGTTCTCGAGAGTGACGCCGGTGACGGTCTCTTCACCATTAATCTGGGAAACGACCGAGTTCCAGACCACGTCGATCTTGGGGTGATCAATTGCCCGTTGCGCCATGATCTTCGATGCTCGGAACTCATCACGTCGATGAACGATGGTGACCTTGGAGGCGAACTTCGTCAGAAAGAGCGCTTCCTCCATCGCGGTATCACCACCGCCCACCACGACTATCTCCTGATCCCTGAAAAAGAATCCGTCGCAGGTTGCGCATGCCGACACCCCTCGACCGGTCAGCTTCTCTTCACCTGGTACGCCGAGCCATTTGGCCGAGGCACCGGTAGCCACAATGACGGCATCGGCGGTGTACTCGTCGGCCCCCACGTTCACCCGGAACGGGCGTTGCCCGAAATCCACTTCCGTGACGTCGACCTGACGTAGACGGGCATCGAAACGCTCGGCTTGCTTGCGGAACTGGTCCATGAGTTCGGGACCGAGGACTCCGTCTGGAAAACCCGGATAATTCTCGACATCGGTAGTGATCATGAGTTGACCGCCTGCCGCCGAACCCTCGAAAACCAGTGGACCGAGGTCCGCTCTGGCCGCATATAGGGCGGCGGTGAGACCCGCAGGCCCTGATCCGATGATGATGAGCTTTTCGTGTGTCATTCCTTGTTCCTCTTGAACCACATGAACCATCCCGCGCCGGCGAGGATGGCACCAAATACCGCAAACGCTCCCGCAGTGGTCAGAGGTATTTCAAGTGCTCCGAAAATCGACCACACCAGGAAAATCACAGCTGTGAACCCCAGAGTGGCCGCCAAGATTCCCAGCCCGGTGATGGTGATGGCCTTTGAGACACGGTCGACCGTCATCTCGCGAATCTTGGTGGCGACCTGTTCGAGGAGGTCGGCAAACTTCGTGGCGTATTCGTGCATCAGATGCGAGGTTAGTTGTGCAGCGTGTCCTTACCCAGATCAGAGATCAGGAGTCGGTGAGAACCAACTCGCATGTATCGGCGTTCACGAAACTCACGGGTGTCTCCTCCGTCAGTTCCAGATTGGCGGGAACGGCAACGATGTAGTGGTTTTCCGTTTCGATGTCACCGACTATCTCGTGATCAACCAGACCGGCCGTCTCGATGCATTTGGTCATTTCGTCCAACATTGCGGAGTCGAAGTTGGTGGCGCCGAGATCCTCGGACTCGAGGACACCTCGGCGGGTCTTCGATGCGAGCTCCTCCAACTGGGGAAGGTCGGGAGCTTCAGCCACGACAGGGCTCTCTTCCGCCGGTGCAGCTCCTCCGTCACTCCCGGCATCCGTCGCCGTAGCTGCCGCCGTTGTGGTCGGGGTTGATTCATCCAACCCGCGGTCCAGGGCGGAGCCGGCTTCGGTAAACGCGGTCTCACCTGACGAATCGTCGCTCCCGGACGACTGATTGATAACAAACACCAGGCCAACGATCACAAAAAGGCCTGCAGCGCCGTAAGACCATCGGTAGTACCAGGGCACTGGTCGTTTCTCGGCTCTTGGCTGTGCCCGCAACTCGGTCCAAACATCGCGATGCAACGTCGCACGCTCGTGTTCGGTCAGTTCGGCGCCGGGAATCGCGCTCATCGCATCGTATGCGACCCTCTGAGCTTCGTATTCCGCGCGGTGACTGTGGGAGGAGGCAACCAGAGCGCGAGCCTCTGTCTCGTCTTCGAGCCGCCCTTCGACAAGTGCAGCGATCAACTCGACGTCGTGACTACGCATGCAAGACCTTTGATGCTCTCATGTGGCCAATTGGTTCCCTAGATATTTGGCTAACAGCCGGCGTCCACGAAATACTCGAGATTTGACCGTCCCTATCGGCACCCCCAATGTCTCGGCCGCCTCTGGCAGCGACATGCCTTCGACGTCGGATAGGACGATCGCTGCCCGAAACTCGGGGGGCAGTGTGTCCAGCGCCGCTCTAAGCTCGGGGCGGACCGCAGCCGATTCGACAGCTTCCTCGGCGGAATGGTCAGCCGGGTCGAGATAGTCCGGCATCGATTCACTCGGACGACGCTTCATCTTGCGGAGCTGGTCGTAACAGGTGTTGACAGCGATCCGATAGATCCATGTGCCCACGGCAGCATTTCCTTTGAACTGATGGGCTTTCCGGAAGGCGGTGAGAAACGTCTCCTGGGTTGCGTCGAGTGCCATTTCGCGGTCCCCCAGAATGCGCAGACACACCGAGAACACACGATTTTCGTGGGCCGTCATGATCTCGTTGAAAGCATCGTGGTCACCATCCGCAACGCGCGCCAGAAGCTGGGCGTCCTCGGCACGGGTGGTCACGGTAAGAAGCGTACCTCCGTTATCGACGACGAATATGACCCGTCGCTGCGTAGTGGGAGGTCAGTCAACCAGAGCAGCCAAAATCCGTCGGTGCGTGGTGGCAGCTCGATCAGCGTGGTTCCCGGAAGTGTACGGCCACCGGCCACCCGTGACCACTGTCCGAGTTGGGCATAGAAGGTGTCCGACCAATAGAGGTCGAAGGCGGTGCCTGGCGTGAACTCGATGAGCTGCATGCGCCATGGGGTGCCGAGAATCGAGAAGGTGACTCCAACACCTCGTTTGATCTCCGGTAGCGGGCTTTCATAGCGCTCGGTGCTCCAGAAGGTGGCGAGGTCGGCGTCGTTGAGATTCGAGAGAGTCGAATCGTTCTCACCCCCGCCCCCGAATGGATCGAATGATGTCACATTTTCAATGGCCATCGCCCCAGCCGGAAAGGGTGCGTTATCAAAAAGCGTGGTGGTCGGCGCGCTGGACACCGGGGTCCTGCCCGGCTGAATTATCGGTTGGCCACTTCCGGATAGTGCCCGCCCCAGGGCGACCAACCCGATCGCAAGGACGAGCAGGATCAACGCAGATATGAGGAGTCTCCGGGAGGCGGCACGTGGCTCAGGGCTGGGCACCCGCGGCGTGGGAGCAGCGAAGAGGGCTTCCTCGAATTGGTGGGCGTTGTAGATGCCGGCCTGGCCGGATCGAAGAATTCGATCCACAGCACGAGGGAAGCCATCGATGCTTTCCGAAGGAGGCGGTCCACCCGGAGACTCTCCCGTTAGGGCACTTTCAAGCGTCGAAGCCAGCGCGATGACGTCGCCCGCCATGTCTGTCTTCGGTTTGCGTCCAAATGCCCCCAGCTTGGCGGCATGGGAGACCGAGTAGGCGAGGGCACTGAGATCGATGTCACCATGCACCACGCCACGATCGTGCAGGGCGGCGAGTGCTCCGGCGAGCCCTGCGGCGTTTGGGAGGAAATCCGGCAGTTCGATCGGTTGGCCTGCCTCGATGCGATCTCGAGCCGTTGATCCGCCCGTCCACTCCGACACCGAATAGGCCCCACCGTCAACCTCCTCCACCGCGAACACTCGTGCCAAATGAGGGTGTCCGGACTTGGCGGCGGCACTGACGCTTTCCACAAATCCCAGGCGCCTCGAGGCCGAGGTTTCCGGACCGAGACTCCTCACCAGCACCGGGCGGTCGAGGGACAAGTCGGTGGCAAGCCACTCTTCGATGTCCCCATCGCGGCCAAGTCGCATCTCGAGTTTGAAACGATCAGGAATGGCTGCAGGCATTGCGTAGCTAGTTCAGCAGTTCCTGATGCTCAAAGTGCACAGCTGAGAATCCTGAGACTGGTGCCTGTGTCGGTGAACCCTTCCTTCTCGTACAACCCGCGGGCCGGCTGGTTGTCAGTGCGGACGTTGAGAATCATCACTTGAGATCCAGATCCCCGGCCCCACCTCAGCGACGCTCTCACCAGGCTCGAGCCGATGTTCTGGCCGCGGTGGCCGGGCCCCACGGCGATCCGCTGGAGGTAGGACACACCCCATTGGGCGCCAACTATGGCGTAGCCCGCAAGTTCCGATCCGGACATCGAGCAGAGCACCGCCGATTTGGTGGTCGAGTTGAGTGCCTCCTGGAGCCCCGAAAGACTCATTCGCCAGAATCCGCTGAACGAGCTCTGATCCAGCCTGGTGATGGCGACCCAATCGGGTTCGAGGGCAGCAACAGGGGTGGGTGGCGATTCGATGGGGAGACTGAGGGATCTCTCCATGACGGTGAGTCGCCGGACCTCTTCATACCCGCACTTCTCCCACAGACGCGTGGTCCCCGGATACAGAGCCGGTGACAGGACTTTCTCCAACCCGAACTGGGCCATTGATCTCGTGGCGCTCTGCAGGAAGGCCTGACTGCCCCGCTCAAGACGCAAGAAGGCATCCTCGATATCGTCATTCCACGGCCGCGCCGTCGCTCGTGCCCAACCCCTGCTCAAAACCACGGGTGAGGGCCACATCCCGTCGATGCGGAGAGGACTGGACACGTATGGGAGAGTAAGGGCATGGAAGTCCTCGTTGCCAAACACGAGTCTTCATTCCGACATGACACCGGTTCGAATCACCCTGAACGCCCCGAACGGGTGAGAGCCGTTGAACGTGGTGTTGGGGGCTCGGGTCTCGTTGTCACCGAAATCGAATCTCCTCCAATCACCAAGAGCCAGCTGGCTGTGGTTCACGACGTCGAGTACGTAGACATGATCGAATCGCTCTGTTCCCTCGGCGGTGGTGCCCTCGACATGGACACCGTTGTTTCGGCGGCGAGTTGGGATGCCGCCCTGACTTCGGCTGGTGGGGTGTGGGCTTTGATCCAGGAACTCCAGGGACGATCTGATGCGACAGGATTCTCAGTCGCCCGCCCACCCGGGCATCACGCATTGGCGAATCGGGCAATGGGATTCTGCATATTCAACAATGTGGCGATCTCAGCTGCCCTTCTGCGATCCCAGGGACAGCGGGTTGCCATCCTCGACTGGGACGTACACCACGGAAACGGCACTCAATCCATGCTGGGCAACGATCCCGGGACCCTCTATGTATCTCTCCACCGAGATCACTTCTACCCGTTCGAGGGCCGCGTCGAAGACATCGATGTCGGGGACGGTATCGGGACGACCGTGAATATTCCTGTCCCGGTGCACACCGCGGGTGACGTCTATCGGCGTGCCTGGGCGGAGCTCGTCATACCTGTCGTCTCACAATTCGGGCCAGACTGGATCCTCATCAGTTCGGGCTACGACGCCCATCTGATGGATCCATTGGGGGGCCTTTCGCTCGTTGCAGATGACTACGGGTGGTTGGCAGCCCAGGTAGCTGCGATTCATCCTTCAAATCGAACAGTGGTGGTCCTGGAAGGTGGTTACGACACCGACGCGCTCGAGCAATCGACGGCGGCCACTCTCCTTGGTTTGGCAGGGATAGCCAACGAGGTCATCTCGGGGCCCACATCCCCGCCCGAGTCGCAGATGGCTGTAGACCGCGCATGGATTGCCATCGGCCGTCACTGGGCCCTCTGACAGACCGAAGCAAGCTTTGTCGAGCTACATCATTCGACCCTCAACTCCTCCTTTGATCGGCCGATAACCCACTCGGACTAGTTCTGGAAGGAAAATGGAGCTCAACATCGATGAGGTCCTCGAGCGAGCCGTCGCTGCCGGGGCCTCGGACGTTCACCTCAAGGTCGGCTCGGCGCCGATCGTTCGCATCGACGGAGAATTGCGAAGACTCGACGGATTCGAGCCTTTGCGGCCGTCCGATACCCAGGGTTACGCCGAAGGCATCTTCACCGCCAAGGCCGCGGCCGACTTCAAGGAGCGAGGGACATCAGACTTCGCCTATGGCAAACACGAGTTAGGGCGATTCCGGGTAACTGCCTTCAGGCAGAGAGGCTCGGTCTCAATGGTGTTGCGACGTGTGGTCGCCGGCTCCAAGGGGTTTGCCGAGCTGGGATTGCCCAGAATCGTTGAGAAGGTGGCGGCCGCTTCGTCGGGGCTCGTTCTGGTGACCGGGCCATCTGGATCGGGAAAGACCACCACGATGTCTTCGATGATCGACTGGATCAACTCCAATCGCGGTGTCGCAATCCTCACCGTTGAGGACCCGATCGAAGTCTTGCATCCCGACAAGCGCTCAGTGGTGGTCCAGCGAGAGGTCGGCGTTGACACCTCCGACATGGCTCGCGCTATTCGTGGGGCTATGCGTCACGACACCGATGTGATCCTGGTTTCGGAGTTGACCGAACGAGAGACCGCTCAGGCGGCCATCGACGCAGCAGAAACCGGTCATCTTGTGATCTCTTCGATGCGGACGTCGGATCCCGCCGAAACCATCACCCGGTTCGTCTCGTTCTTCCCGGAGGCGGAAAAGCCCGTCGTCCGTAGTCAGCTTGCTGCGCAACTACTCGGAATCTTCAGCCAACTCCTCGTTGACAACTCCGAATCGGGCAAGGTCCTGGCTTGCGAGGTTCTGACGAACAACGAGAGGGCACAGGAGTGGATCATCGGTGGTGATGAGTCCTCGTTCCTGGTGGAGATCATCAAGGAGAGTGGCTTCCACGGCATGCAAACGTTCGACCAGGCCTTCTTGAAACACGTTGTCGAGCACAAGGTGGCGATCGATTCGGTGCTTCCTTTCGTTCGCAACACCCACGAGGTCCGAGCCAAGGCCCAAGCCGCAGGTATCCCGGTCTGATCGGCGAACGCCTCTCCGGGCGGAGCGCGGGGACAAACGGCCTCGATGACACATCTCTCCCTTTGGGGAGCAGAGAGCGTCGATAACCTGGTTGGGTGATCCCGAAACGGCTCGAGTTCCTCACGTCCCCTGGTTTGCCTCCGTCTCAACTCTCGGAGATCTTCACTGCTTCAGGGGAGGAGCTGTATCTGGTCGGCGGTTCGGTGCGTGACGCCTTCTTGGAGAGGGACTTGGAGGACTTCGACTTTGCGACGAGCGCCCGGCCCGAGAAGGTGACCCAACTCCTCGAAGGGTGGGCGGATGCCGTCTTTCATGTTGGTGCCGCGTTTGGGACCGTCGCTGCACGCAAGAACGGGCACACCGTGGAGGTGACGACCTACCGC
>JBAVIK010000237.1:0-2794 GCA_049686815.1 Acidimicrobiia bacterium
CCGAGTTCTGAGGTGGAGATGCCTGACGACGAACTCGCTTTCCTGAGAGAAGAGATTGGCAAGGTTGATAAACAGATCATCGAGCTTGCCGCACAACGATCTGATCTTGCCAACCGACTTGGATCACTCAAACAGCAATCCGGTGCTCCGATTCGCGACTACGCCCATGAAAGAGTGGTGGTCGAGCGTGCCCGCAATATTGCGACGTCTACGGGGCTTTCTCCGGATCTTGCCGAAAGCTTGATCCTCGAGCTGATTCGGTCGTCTCTGGAAGTCCAGGAGAGGGGTCGAGTCGAAGCCTCGTCGGCAGGCACGGGTCGCAACGCGCTTGTGATCGGTGGCCAGGGTCAGATGGGTCGTTGGTTCGTCCGGTTTCTCAGGTCGCAAGGGTTCGATGTGGTCATCGCCGATCCGGACGGTGGCGATGTGACCGACTGGCGCGACGACGACCGGCCGTTTGACATCTACGTGATCGCGACACCAATCCCGGTTGCCTCGGAGATCCTGGATCAGATGAGTCAGTCACCTCCCGAGGGGATGGTTTTCGACATCGGATCGCTCAAGACTCCGCTGCGAGAAGGGCTAAACCGTCTGGTCGCCGCTGGGGGCAAGGTTGCCTCGATCCATCCGATGTTCGGGCCCGAGACCAGCCTGTTGTCCGGTCGTCATGTGGCGGTGGTCGACGTTGGGGTCTCCGAGGCCAATGAGGGTGCGCGCAGTTTGTTCGCGGCAACGATGGTCGCTGTCGTAGAGATGGACCTCGACTCCCATGACCGACTGATCGCGTACATCCTCGGACTCTCGCACGCGCTCAACATCGCCTTCTTCACCGCCCTAGCTGAAAGCGGCGAGAACGCGAGTCGTTTGGCCGATCTATCGAGCACCACATTCGACAAGCAACTGGCCGTTGCGAGCCAGGTTGCACGGGAGAACCCCAATCTGTACTTCGAGATTCAACACCTCAACGAATATGGACAGGAATCTTTGAATGCGCTGGCCGATGCCGTCGACCGATTGCGCAGCGTGGTCGCCGGAGGGGACCTGGCCGGGTTTGCCGAGATGATGGAGAATGGATCTCGGTATCTCGACGAAACCGGACTCGGTTAGCGGCAAGACGTCAGGAGGACTTGCGTCCTTTCAGTGCCCAATATGCAAGGACGGCTGCCACGCCGGTGGCCATGGCCGCACCGGCCACCTCCTTGGTCCCAACCTTGTCACGAAGCTTCACGGCCGACACGAAGTTCTTGACCTCCCAATCCCTCTCCTTGGCAACGGCGAGTAGGGCAGAGTCGGGGTTGACCACAACGGGGTGACCGACGACCTCGAGCATGGGGAGATCCGTAGCCGAGTCCGAATAGGCGTAGCTTTGTGCGAGGTCGATGCCGTCGTTGGCTGCCTTGGCAACCATCGCGTCGGCCTTTGCCGGGCCGTAGGCGTAGAAATCGATCTTTCCGGTGTACATCCCGTCGGCGTCGACTTCGCTTTTGGTTGCGATGATGTCTTTGATGCCGAGATACCGACATAGCGGTCTCACGATCTCCTCCGGGCTTGCCGAGACGACAACGACCTGATGCCCACTCCGCTTGTGGTCGTCGATGATCGCAAGCGCTTCGGCGTAGACCAGTGGTGCGACGACCTCATCGACCGTCTCTGTCACGAGAGCTTCGACTTCGTCGCGCGACCAACCTTTAACCATCCCGGCGAGCTCGTCTTTGATACGTTCGAGTTGGTCATGGTCGGCGCCAAAAGCTTGGTAGTAGGCCTGGGCCAAACCCGCCTTCGCCAGAGTTGAGCCACTGAGGAGCCCGGCTCTGAACATCGGGCGCGTGAAGGCGAGCGTGGATGATTTGGCGATGATCGTCTTGTCGAGATCGAAGAAGGCGGCCTGAGTCACCCCCTCAAGTTAATTGCTCACTCGAAGGGTCTTGTATCGGCATTGGCGGGTTCGTAGGTTCGAAACATGGTTGGGAAGGGGAGAGGGGCTCTGCTTGGAGTCCGTGCCAATGAGCCGGTGCTCTCACTGCTCGCCCCGGTTGGTCTCGCCGCCTCAGTCCCCACTTCGCTCTTGATCGATTTCGATGATGACTTGGGGTTTCCCCGAAGACGGACACTCGAGGAAATCGCGTTGGAAGGGCCAAACATCGTCGAGCTCAGCCCTGGTCGCTCCGGAGTGGCCATGATGGCGAGGGGAGGTCTGGCCGTGCCCGAGGCGTCGCGCATGATCGAAGAACTGGCGCGTGTCTGGCCGGCGGTCGTGATTCGAACGAAGGCTGGTGAATGGCCGGGTCCCACCGTGCCGGTGCGTGCGCTCTATCCAGGCTGGCTCGCCCCACGCGACGAGACACCGGCGGTATGGCAGCCTGTGAGCGGTCATAACAAGCCCCCGGGGCCAGGACCCGTCCTCCCACGTGTTCCCGCGTCGCTGGTTCGTCGCGTTCTGGGTGGGAGTCTCCCGAGCAGAACCAGATGGGTCAAGGCATGGTCTCGGATTTGGGACCTGCCGTGGGCGTGATTGAAAGGATCAGCGAGGCAATCGCCGCCGGTGACGGATCTTTGAGCGGAGCCGGTCTCGAGGCCAGGGCGCGTCGCATGCTCGAGTCCGAGTCGCCGTGGAGGATCGAGCAATCGTTGGTGCCAGTGATCGATCGGGTCCTCGGTTTGGGGATTCTCCAGCCGCTCCTGTCCGACTCGCTGGTCACTGACATTCTGGTCAACGGCCCAGATCAGGTATGGATCGATCGTGGTGACGGTCTCACCATCACAGACCTGCGGTTTGAGTCCGTCGAGGAAATCG
>JBAVIK010000238.1:0-2053 GCA_049686815.1 Acidimicrobiia bacterium
GTGTCCACCGGGGGCATCGTGCTCTTTTGCAGGCCCTCGATCCCACTCTGATCACAACAGTCTTGACCTTCGATCCTCATCCGGTTGAAGTTCTGCGTCCCGGCACCAAGCCAAGACTCATCACCACGGTCGACGAGCGGATCTCCATCCTCGACATGGTCGGAATCTCCCAGGTCGGGATACTCGATCTGCGTGAAATCAAGGACCTGAGACCGGAGGACTTTGTAGTCGATGTCCTCGTCGAGAGGCTGGAGGCCGCTCAAATCGTCGTGGGCCCGGACTTTCGATTTGGGAGAGATAGAGGCGGTGATGTCCCACTGCTCCAGCGTTTGGGACCAAAATTCCACTTTGCTGTCGAAGTGGTGGAGTTTGTCATCGATGAGGGCAGCCCGGTTTCTTCGAGCCGGATTCGGGAGATGATCGAAGCCGGGGACGTGGCGCGCGCCAACGAGGCATTGGGGAGCCGGTTCACACTCACCGGCGAGGTCGTTGATGGTGATAAGCGGGGGCGCGAAATCGGCTTTCCGACCGCCAATCTCATTCCACCACCGAGGAAGGTGGTTCCTGGTATTGGGGTCTATGCGGCGTACGTAACGACAAGTCACGGTCTCTCTCACGCTGCGGTGAATGTTGGTGTCCGTCCCACATTCGGCGGTGGGGAGCTTCTCATCGAGGCATATCTGTTGGATTTCAACCATGGTCTCTACGGTGAGGAAATCACCGTCGAGTTCGTCGAGTATCTTCGACCGGAGCTGAAGTTCGATGACGTTGCCGACCTCGTGGACCGCATGGGCGAGGACGTGGAGAAGAGTCGAGTCATCCTGACCGCCACCACCTCGAATATGAGTTGATGTAGGGTTGCTGTTAATGTTTGGGGCGATTCCCTTCATCGATTCAGGTTTTACGCGCAATGAAAACAACCACTGAGATTGTTGCCGAATACGGCACACACGAGAGCGATACCGGCTCTCCCGAGGTCCAGGTGGCACTCCTCACCGAGCGCATCAACCATCTGACCGAACATCTTCGAGATCACAAGCACGACCATCACAGCCGTCGGGGGCTTCTGTTGATGGTCGGCAAGCGCCGGCGACTCCTCGACTATCTCCGACGTGAAGACGTAGAGAGATACAGGAGTCTCATCGCCAAATTGGGCTTGAGGCGCTAAAAACGATTTCGTGAGGAGCGGGAGTCCCGCTCTTCATGTTTATGGGGCTCAGCCCCAGAGAAAAGAGGGCACAGCCCTCACACAGGAGCGAGCCATGTCGGTTGACAGTGGCGATGCCTTCTCACCTACCGGTTCGATCTCGACACCGGCGGAGGCATGACTACTGCCAACGGGCGCGGCTCCACAGATCAACACAAGGAGCACAACGTGCCCGAGACAATTGTCCGGGCCACTATCGGCGGCAAAGAGTTCGTCCTGAGCACCGGCAAACTTGCCGGTCAGGCCGACGGCGCCGTAGTAGCCACCCTTGGCGGTACCGAGATGTTGGTGACCGCCACCGCGAACCGAAAGATGCGTGAGGGGATCGATTTCTTCCCGCTCACCATCGATTTCGAAGAGCGAATGTATTCAGTAGGGAAGATCCCCGGGTCATTCTTCCGCCGCGAGGGCCGTCCATCAGAGCAGGCAATATTGACCTGTCGCCTGATCGACAGACCACTCCGTCCTTCGTTTGCCGACGGATATCGAAACGAGACGCACATCGTCGTGACCTCCCTCGCCGTGGACCAGGAGAATCCTTTCGACGTTGTCGCGTTGAACGGCGCCTCAGCGGCCCTGATGGTGAGCCCGATTCCCTTTGAAGGACCAATCGGTGCTGTCCGACTCGGTCTGAAGAAGGGTGAATGGGTGCCATTCCCGACCGAGGAAGACCTCAATGAATCTGTTTTCGAGCTGGTCGTCGCCGGGCGACGCAACTCCAGTGGCGAGATCGACATCACGATGGTCGAGGCAGGTGCCACCGAGAACGGCCTCAGGCTCGTCGCCGACGGCGATCGACCATCCGATGAGGATGCTGTCGCCGAAGGTCTCGAGCAAGCAAAGAGC